>SIBK01000128.1 GCA_009695205.1 Pedosphaera sp.
GAAGGCCAGCAGGCCTTGGGCGGTATGGCGCACACGCAGGAATTTCGCTGCGGTGCTCAAGCAGGGGAATTTTGATGCGGTGGTTTATCACGGCAATTGGTGTCTGGCGCTTTTGAGAAATGTGGCTGGTTCGCGAGCCAACAGAAAAACAATCCTTTGGCTGCATGGCCCGCTCACCGGATCAAGCTGGCAGGAGCGTTTTGCGCTAGGTGGTCATCCGGATTGCCTGATTGCGAACAGCCGGTACACGGCTGAGAGTGCCGGGCGGTTTGCGCCTGAAGTTCCGCTTTGCAGCGTGCGTTACGCGGTGCCGGAACCGGCAAAGGATAACCGAGCAAAAGTTCGTTCCGATGTTCGCAAGGAACTCGGAATTCCAACTGACTCAGTGGTCATACTTCAGGTCTCGCGCTTGGATGAATGGAAGGGACAGCGGGTGCTAGTGGCTGCGGCCGGATTGCTGCAAAGTAAAACCCATGTCGAGTGGCGTTGTCTTATCGCCGGAGGTCCGCAGCGGCCGCAGGAAGAAGTGTTCTATGGCGAATTGAAGGCGCAGGCTCAACGCGCTGGAGTGGTCGGGAAACTTCAATTCTTGGGACAGCGCGGGGACGTGCACCGCCTGATGGCGTCGGCGGATATTTTCTGTCAGCCAAACACCGCGCCGGAGCCGTTCGGCATCGTCTTCATTGAGGCGCTATACTCGGGACTTCCTGTGGTCACTTCCGCGATGGGGGGCGCATTGGAGATACTTGATGAATCATGCGCCATGCTGCTTCCGCCCGGCCAGCCTGACGCACTGTCCGGAGCGCTGGCGAGCTTGATCGAAAACGGTGCGGAGCGAAATCGGTTGGGTGCGGGTGGGCCGGAGCGGGCAAGGAAATTGTGCTGTCCAAAGCGTGTGTTAAAACAATTGTATTCCGTGCTGTCTTCTGCCAAATAGCGAGACGTTCAAGTTCCGATCGGAGTAGCCATGAAACAGTTTGTCAAGAACGTATTGTTTAAGTTAGCACCGCAGTGGATGACCGCGTTCATGTCGGCAAGATCGCGCGCCCACTCGCATAAGGTAGTTTCGGAATGGGGCTGCGGAAGCATTAATCGCAAGCTTGTTGAGCACCTAGGCTGCACAGTGCAGGAAGGCCCGTTTGCTGGAATGATACTGACTCCGATGACATTCCAGGAACAAATCGGCCCATATCTGCTGGGAACCTACGAAAGTGAACTGCAATTGGCTTGGGAGACAGTGTTCTGTGGAACGTACTCGCAGGTTATTGACGTCGGGGGCGAAGTTCGGCTTTTACGCGGTCGGCCTGGCCAAGAGATATTCAAGTTCGTCTGTCATCGCATTTGACACGGACTGGTGGGCGCGCGAGGCAGTTCTTGAAATGGCCGTAGCCAACAATACGAAGAACATTGATGTGAAAGGATTTTGCACGCCTGATTGGATCGCAGAAAACACCGCACAAGACGCTTTCATCATTAGCGATTGCGAGGGTTATGAGGATGTGCTCTTTAGACACAGCACTGTTTCCCGATTGAAATCGGCGACACTCATTATCGAAACACATGATTGCTTCGCGCCGGGGGTGTGCGAAAGACTGCGGAAGGTATTCGGAGGAACACATACGGTGCGGAAATTCAATGAGGAATCCCCACGTCTACTGACGAATCGACGCTTGGATTTTCTTTTGGAATCAGAAGTGCGGCTGGCCATTCAGGAAGTCCGGCCGCCGCAAACTTGGTTGTTGTGTCTGCCCAACACGGGACCGAACAAAGAAATTCAAAACTTCGGCAGGAAGTGAAGACCAACCAATGATCCGCTGGCATATACTGACGGGCGAATATCCGCCGCGCCCCGGGGGCGTCAGTGATTACACGCAGATTCTTGCCCGTAAACTCGCGGAGGCGGGGGACGAAGTTCATGTGTGGACTGGGCTATGTGCCGCGCCTGCGCCTGCGCCTGCAGCCGATGGCGTGACCGTGCATCGGTTGCCAGGACAATTCGGGCCTATGTCGCTGCGAAAAATGAACCGGTATTTGCGGGCGGAAAAAGAGCCATTCCGTCTGTTGATTCAATACGTGCCGCAGATGTTTGGCTTCAAAGGGATGAACATTTTTCTAGCGCGATGGATCGGGCGCGCGCGCGGTTTTTCGCCGTGGGTGATGTTTCATGAGGTCGCATTCTGCCATACTCCCGGCCAGCCGAAAAGACATGACCTGCTGGCCAGCGTTCAGGAATTGATGGTGCGGTGGATTGCGCGCGGAATGACGCGGTGTTTTGTTTCGGTGCCTCAATGGGGCGAGCGGATCAGGCAATTGGCTCCGAGCGGCGCCGTACCGGAGTGGTTGCCCACCGGCAGCAATGTTTCCGATGCGACAAACCCGTCGCTTGTGGTGGAGTTGAGGCGGCGTTTTGCGTCGAAAGCAGGAGCACGCGTCGTTGCTTTTTTTGGAACGTTTGGTGACGTCATCATGGCGATGGTGCTGCCTGCGCTGAAACATTTGTTGCAGAAGAATGATAATTGGAGTGTGCTTCTGGTGGGGCGCGGTAGCGATGCCTACGCCGAAAAAGTGCTCGCCGCAAATCCGGGTCTGAAGAATCGGCTGCATTTTACGGGCGCGCTTGAGCCGGAAGAAGTCGCGGCGCATCTCGCGGCGGCTCATGTACTGTATCAACCCTATCCCGATGGTGTAAGCAGCCGTAGAAGCAGCGTCATGGCGGGACTTGCGCTGGGCCTGCCGATCGTCACGAATTTCGGAGTGGCGACAGAGACTGTGTGGAAGGATGATGAATTGGTTGTGTTCGCCGATGCGGCCAATCCCGAAGCCGTTGCGCAGGAATTGTGCAGATGTTCGGAAGACTCAATCGAACGTAATGCTCTGATGTTGAGGGCGCGGCGGGGGTACGAAAAGAATTTCGCTTGGACTTGCACGATAGAAAAGCTGAGACGCTGAAGCATGCGGGAGACAGGACGAAGGCCGGAGGCTCATTATATGAATTGGCATCGGCAACAAACGGCGAATGATTCTCCCTTTCCTGCCGTTAGGGTGGGGTGACGGTGGGCGTTCGCCTCAATTCTCCTGCCCAAGATCAGAACTGCTGGTGCTTGCCAGGCGGTAACGCTGAACCGTCAACCCGTGCTCCAGCAACCTTCAGCCGCCACTGAAACCAAGCCTGCCGCACCAATTGCCTCGCCTCGTAAGCACGCCTAGCCCACGCCCGGCACCACGCTCGAGAGAGCATCGCCGGGCGATCGCGCCCTCTCCAGAGATGACCCAGCAAAGACATATGCTTTACCACCTATCGGCAATCGCAGCACGCATCGGCTCCGAAAACCCCACCACCTTCGACTGTTCTTGGCACCCCTCGTTGCGCCTCCTCCGGACCCTCCTCGGTTTCAGCAAGCCCCGTTTTCACATGGGTTAGGTCGTATTGAATTTGCTTTTTACTCTCCGCGATCCGAGAGACTTGCCATGGCGATTACGTTGATTTCCGCGGACGTTACTGTTGCCAGTGGGCCGTCGCAAGGGCTTTTCACGTTTGCCAACACGTGGGGGATGCTCGGAGCAACGCCAGAGAGTAGCCATGGCGGGGAGCGACTTCTGTGGGTCAGGTCTCCGGCGTGTCGGTTATAGAATTTCTGCAGCCCGCCGAGGCGCCTCATGGGTTGGAATCTATCAATATTTTTTGCGCCGCCCACGCGACGAAAGCGGCGGTGAAGATGTCCATCGTGTAGTGCGCGCGGAGGATCAGGACAGTAGCGGCTTCGCCGACGGCGACAAAAATTCCGACGGCGGCGAACCACGGGTTGCCGGTGTGCGCGAGTTCGAAGGCGGCGAGTACGGCGATGGCCGTGTGGCCGGAAAAGTAGAAATCGTTGCCGACATCGTAGGTGACGAGCAGCGAGGGCACGCCGGGGTGCCGCCAGAGGATGCCGGGGGGCGCGGGCAGGGTGGTGACGAGTTGGCAGGTCTGCCGGAGGCCGAACAGAATCAGAAGGGCGATGAAGGGCCGGAGCGAGTCGCCAAAGATGGCGCTGACGAGCAGAAAGACTCCGCAAAGGTCGATGCCGAGGGAGCTGATGATGAGCGTGAGGTTGGCCGCGCGGGGGTTCGCGTGTAGCCACGCGTTGAGCGGCGCGGTGAGCACATGAAGTTGGTCGCCGACGCCGTCGGTCTTCGGTGCTTTGCGGCTGATGATCTTCTGCGTCCAAAACCACAGCACGAGGCTGATGGCGACGAAGCCTCCGCGGATTCCGATTTGTTTGATGTCCATTAGTTCGGCCTTCCTTCAGCAAGCAGCGCAGCGAGTCTCGTCTCGAGGCGCTCGCGAATGGTGTTCATGAGCGGATCGCCGTCGGGGCTCCGCTGTCGCTCCTTTGAAACCTCGATGGCTTCGCCAACTTCCACGACCGCGCGCATCGGCGAGTGGATTCGGCAGGTGTCGGTGAGGTCCTCCTCCAGTTTCTCGACAACTTCGAGCAACCGCTCCGGCGTGTTCTTCGAAGAGGTCAGGTAGCCCGGGGGATAGAAGGCGATCTGCTGCGCAAAGTACATGATCTCCAGTTGCCGCCAGCGCCGTTGCCTTTCCGCCTCGGAAATGTCGTCGGCGATGAGGTCGGGCAGGATGGCGCTGCGCAAAAGTTTTCCGCGCGCGACGACGTTTGTTTCCCGGCGGCCTTTGAGCCATTCGTCTTCGAGCGGCGAGAACATCCGGTCTACGAGGCGCGCGATTCGCTCCGCCAGCGTTCCCACCTGCGCACTGCCGAAGAACTCGATCTCCTTCAGCGACAGCAGCGCCACGCCGCATTTCAAAATCCGTTCGATGAGCGGCAGCGAATCCTGCGTCTGCCACGCCAGCCGCTTCTCAATGCCGGCGAGCACCGGCTTGACCGCGGCTTCGAGATCGCCGTTGAAGAAATAGCGGATGGCGACAGGATGAACGACGACCTTGCCGCCGGCTTCCGCGCGTTGCTTCGCCGCGCTGCGCAGCATCAGCGCAGGGCCGTCCATGAGGTTGTTGAGCTTGTCGTTGTGGCGCGAGATCACGCCCTCGGGAAATACGATAAGCGGCCGCTTCGCTTCGGTCAGCAGTTGGATCGCGCATTTGAGTGCGTCGCGATCCATGCCCTCACGGTAGACGCTGAACACGCCGATGCGTGGCAGCAGGAAGCGCTGCAGGCGGCTTTGCATAAATAGATGCCAACTGGCCATGACGAAGGCGGGGCGCGAGATGGCGCAGGCCAGCACAAACGGATCGCACGGGCGGCAGTGGTTCGGCGTCAGCATGATGCTGTGGCCCGCTGCGATGGATTGATCCAGTCGCTCCAGCCCGCGAGTGGCGATGTTGGCGATGCCAAAATTTTTCCGCAGGTAACCGGGAAGCGTTTTGGCGAATAGCTTCGGCCAGAAATCGCCACGGTGCGGCGGCACAAACACGTATGGCTTCGCAATGACGATGTTCTGCATGGCAGCGGAGAATGTGGGCGGACGCCCCATGCTGCAAGCCTGCCGCAGCTTCCAGGGTTTGGGATTACTGCGAGTCTGGCATCAGATGACGTATGTTCAAGAAACTCATGCGACAGAAACTTATGCGGCCGCTCGGTGACATAATTTCAAAAGGCTGATTCGGCGCACCCAACGGGTTGGAACCGGCAACAAACGGCGGATGATTCTCCTTCGCCTGAGGGGGAAAGGGCGGTGCGGGCGTTCATCTCATCTCTCATGAACCGTAACGTCGTAGTCGCGGACGGCAGTCCGCGCAAACCACGTCCATGCAACGGTTCATGGTCGCAATTCATGTCTATTCGTTGGAAAAATGTCCTCTCCAAGATCAGAACTGCTGGTGCTTGCCAGGCGGTGGTGAGGGGAGCATATTCTCAGCAATATGAAATCCTCCCACATGGCTTGGCTGGTACTGTTATTTGTGTCGAGCTGTTTGACGGTTGAGGCGCAAAACTACGGCGCTGCCCGCCGTCTGGCAGAGCGTGCCGCGGGTCGCGAGGTGGCTCCCCGCCCCCCGGCAGCGTCCGCTCAAGCCGCCCCGCCGCTGGCGGTGGCCAAACCGGTGGATAAGGCAAAGGTCGCCGCCGAAAAAGAGGAAGCTAAGCAACGGCTCGTCGCCTATCAGAAGGATCGGGCTGAGCAAGGATCTGCCCGTTCGCAGTATGACGTTGGCCTGAGATATCTGACAGGAGATGGCGTTGGGCAGGATGTGAAAGTGGGACGGGAGTGGTTGAAAAAATCCGCCGCACAGAACAATGACGACGCTGTGGCCAAGCTCAAGGAGCTCGACGAGGCTGACAAAGCGGAGAAGGCCGAGAAAGAAAAGGCCGAGAAAGCCAAGGCTAGAGGAAAGTAAGATCGTGAGGAAGCCGGTGCAACGTCGGGCAAGTTTGGAGTCGTTGCTCTCTATAGATTGATGTGACGGTGTTTCACTGATACATCGGTATGCCCATGATTCGAATTTATTGGGCGGCTTCGCTGTTCGTCACTTCCTGGCTTTCCGCCTTGGGTGCCGCGACGGCGGGGGGGGCTGAAGCTGCCTTGCGGCTGGATCACACGTTTCGCACGGGGTTGGTCATCGAGTCCGTCGGCCGTGCTGGGAGAAGCACCACGTTCACGGACGCCATCGAGGAACAGCTTGTGTCTGGGCACTGGTCGCCTCCGGATGCGAGGACGGTTGTCATGCCGCCGGACGGGCGCGAGCGCCGATGGCAACCGGCGAGCGCGGACACCAACGGGTGGTTCAAGGCTGCCACGTTTCGGGGAGGACACGCTTATTTTTCGTTTGTGAGCGCTCGCCCGCAAATTGCCATTCTCGAAGCCTCCGGACATGGCATGGCGTACCTGAATGGCGAGCCTCACCCTGGCGATCCGTATCGGTACGGTTTCGTCCGAGTCCCCGTGATGCTGCGAGTGGGCACAAACGACCTGCTTCTAATGTCCGCCCGGGGCGATATTCGAGCGCGTCTTTTCGAACCGACCGATTCGATTTACCTGGAGACGAGTGATGCAACGCTGCCGGACGCGGTGATCCATGAGGCGTTGTCTTCGTGGGCCGGAGTGGTGCTGGTCAACGCCAGCAACCAATGGGTGAGCGATCTCCAGATCGAGTCGATCCTTGGGGGGCGGGGTTCGCGGACATTGGCACCGCCCATGCCGCCGATGTCCGTCCGTAAGGTCCCGGTTCATTTGCAGACTTCGGCTCCCCGCAAGGCGGGTGAGATGCCGTTGCAGGTTCGGGTGGCCCGCAGGGGGAGATCGGAAACGTCGGCCGCTACCCCAGTCAATCTGTCCATCCGAGTGCGGGAGGCGCACCAGGCGCGGAAGATCACATTTCGGAGCGAGATCGATGGCAGTGTGCAGTATTATGCCCTCAAACCCGCATCGTCGAAAATGCCGGGAGGCGAACGGGCCGCTCTTTTTCTTACGCTGCACGGTGCGGGTGTCGAGGCAATCGGTCAGGCAGAAGCGTATTCTCCGAAGAGCTGGGGTCATATTGTGGCGCCGACCAATCGCAGACCGTATGGATTCGACTGGGAGGACTGGGGAAGGCTGGATGCGTTGGAAGTGCTGGGCCTTGCGACGGCGCAACTGCATCCAGATCCCAGCCGCATCTATCTGACGGGTCATTCCATGGGCGGGCATGGGACTTGGAGTCTAGGGGCGACCTTTCCTGACCGCTTTGCTGCGATTGGGCCAAGCGCTGGCTGGCGTAGCTTTTGGTCCTACGGCGGCAGCGACCCTTATACGAACGCCTCGCCGATCGAACGGTTCCTGCATCGCGCGGCGGCTTCAAGCGACACGCTGGGACTATCGACTAATTATCTTCAGCAAGGTATCTATATTCTTCACGGTGATGCCGATGACAACGTTCCCGTGAGGGAGGCTCGGGCCATGCGTCAACATCTCGCCGGGTTTCATCGCGATGTCGACTGGCATGAACAGAAGGGGGCTGGTCACTGGTGGGATAATTCGGATGAACCCGGGGCGGAATGTGTCGACTGGCCGCCGATGTTCGATTTCTTCTCGCGTCACCGGCTTCCCGAATCCGGGAGCGTTCGGGCGGTTGATTTTACGACGATGAATCTCGCGGTTTCCGCCTGGTGTCACTGGGTGGGGATTCAGGCACAGATTCATAGCCTCCAACCGAGCCAGGTTCGAGTTCAGTTCGATCCGGGGCAGCGGCGCTTCCGAGGAACGACGATCAACGTCGCATCGCTTGCGCTCGATGTGCCGCGGGGCTCTCCGCACCAGACCAACATCCTGGTCGAACTCGACGGACAGCCGCTCCACATCCACAATCTCTCCGGAATGTCGACTCGGGTTTGGGTCGAGCGACGCGCGGATCGGTGGGCGACCTGCGCCACTCCGAGTCTGTCCGAAAAAGGACCCCAGCGGGCGGGACCTTTCCGAGAGGCATTTCGCCATCGGGTCCTTTTTGTTTTTGGCACCCGCGGAACGCCTGAAGAGAACGCATGGGCACTCGCGAAAGCGCGGTTTGATGCGGAGACATTTTGGTATCGGGGCAACGGATCTGTTGATGTGGTAAGGGATGTGGATTTTGACCTGAAGACCTTTCGCGATCGTGGGGTGATCCTGTATGGACATCGATCGATGAATGCAGCTTGGGATTCGTTGATGGCCGCGAGTCCTGTTCAGGTCGACCGCGGGCAGGTCCGCATCGGAGACCGTGTGCTGGACCGACCGGATCTGGCGGCGGTGTTTCTCCGCCCCCGCTTGGATAGCAGCATGGCGTGTGTCGGTGTCGTGGCCGGATCAGGACCCGTGGGAATGCGGCTTACCCACCGGCTACCTTACTTTCTGAGTGGCGCCGGATTTCCGGACTGTCTTGTGGTCGGACCGGAAATGTTGCGGGAAGGAACGAAAGGGGTGGTAACCGCCGGGTTCTTTAACCGCGATTGGAGCGTCGGTGAGGAGTTTGCATGGCATCCATGATCGATAAACAAATATTAATCCATGCAATATTGGATGAATTGCACCGGCAGTTCACCCGGTTGTGCGGTGCGGCCGAGGAATCCCGTGCCGGTGCAACAGACGGCGAAAACCGTTCGGAAAGCAAGTACGACACCCGATCCATTGAGGCCAACTACCTCGCGGACGGACAGAGCCGGCAGGCGGAGAAGGTTTCGCTTGCGTCCGCAGCGTTGCAAGTGTTGCAGCTTCGAGCGTTTGGTCCGGGGGACGTGGCGGGCCTGGGCGCATTAGTGGAAGTGCAGATGCGCGACGAGCGAATGTGGTTTTTTCTCGTCCCGGCGGCGGGCGGGATGGAAGTGACCGTAGATGGGAATGTGATCACCCTCATCACTCCCGAGGCGCCCCTCGGGCGGCAGCTCATGGGAGCCCGGACCGGAGTAAGAACAAAGAGCCCCGCGTCAACCGTATTGCAAGTCGCTTAGAGGCGTCAGGGGATCGAACCTTTACGGGGGCCGGTGTGAGTCGCTCACACCGTTCGAATTTGATGCCCGAACGGGTCTCAATTACCGCCATCCGCCCAGGCCTTCATTTTCATTGAATGGCGGTTCTGCTTTGACTCCACCACAGGTTGTGGGGTAGGGGAGTCGGAGCCACAGCGGGTTGTTGTGACGTGTGCCATGCGATGTCCTAAGTGCGGTGAACAGCAAGATAAAGTAATCGACTCTCGTTCCTCGAAGGAAGGGGCGACAATCCGTCGACGTCGCGAGTGCCTCGGATGCGATCATCGGTACACAACCTACGAGGAGATCGAGCACGAGGAGTTGACGGTGGTGAAGCGGGATGGGCGGAGAGAGCCCTTTTCCAGAGAAAAACTGGTGCAAAGCGTTAAGCGCGCCTGTCAAAAAAGGCCCGTGTCGGAGCAGGACGTTGCGGATGCGGTGGAGCGGATTGTGGACCATATCGCCGGGCATTATGAACGAGAGGTGCCGGGCAAGGACATTGGAGAACAGGTCATGCGAGAGTTGAGAGGCCTCGATCCCGTTGCCTATGTGCGGTTCGCCAGTATTTATCGCAATTTTGAGGAAGTGAACGATTTCGTTAGTGAGGTCAATCGGTTGGTGACGCAACCACGGCCGGATAAGCGGCAGCTCGCTCTTGAACTGCCGAACGAGCTCGTGATTATCGAAAAGGAACGTCCATGATTCGATTGCGCGAAGATTGTCTGTTAGTCCAGCAATCGTCTGGACAGATGGTTCCGTGCGGGGTGGAACAGGTTACCATTGAGCTCATGGGCGAAACGGTGGGCCTGATGGATCCGGAGATCATCCGTGATGCGGCGGCGGGGGTGCTTCATTTTTTTAAGGTGGAGCTCAAGAAAGAGACCGTAACCCTGGGTGAATTTGCTGAGGCATTGGCTCGTGTTTTGCGCGGATTCGGCGTGGGGGTCGAGTGTATGGCAGTGGATAAATCGACAATCGCACCGCCCAATTCCGGCTTGATTGAGGTCGAGGGGGGGGCTTCCAGCAGCCTCGATGCCGTGGCTGATCTGCGTGAGGTTGCGACCGCTAGCGGGACGGAGTATGAGCTCGGGTTTTTCCCGAGGCTGCGGGGAATCCTCGGAAGGTCCCTCCAAGAAAGGCTCCGAACGGTCCGGTTTGTCGGGCTCCGCGGCTGCGTGAAGCAACTTATGGGCCGTCGCCGATGGTGCCGCCATTGCCGCAGAATGGAGGAGCAAATCGTCGGGTTTCTCCGGGAATCGTTGCGTGCCGACGACCGAAGCCGGGGGGTTTTGTTGCTGGTGCATTAACCTGTGAATCGGCCGAATCCATGGTTCGGCTTTATCAAGAAATTCCGATGACATTATTTGAGAAAATCATCGCACGCCAGATCCCGGCTGACATCGTCTACGAAGACAACCTCGTGCTCGCGTTCCGTGACATTAATCCACAGGCGCCGATCCACGTCCTGATTGTTCCAAAGCGGGTCATTCCTCGAATTGGGGAAGCCACGGGGCCCGCGGATCAGTCAGTTCTTGGGCACTTACTCGTTCAGGCTGCCGAGGTGGCGCGCCGGCTGGGGCTCGCGGAAAACGGCTACCGACTGGTGATCAATAATGGCCCCGATGGCGGGGAAACAGTGCCTCATTTGCATTGCCATATCCTCGGCGGGCGCCTGCTTTGCTGGCCTCCCGGTTGACGCGATGATGCCTTCCATTTGACGACGTTGCCGGAAAGAGTCCCACTTACCCACCCGGCACAATCACCCGAAGGGCCCGGGGAAGCAGGCCAAACGTTGCTGGTAAAGAGCCCACATTGTCACCTTCGAGTTGCAGTTCCACAGCGTCGGTCGTGGTAAGTCGGAAGGATCGAACCTGCAGATGAGTGGCGCTGGGGTCTTCGGAAAATCGGTCCCGCCACAAATACCAAAAGGCGCGAAATAGTCGTGGCCAGCTGATGATTGGAATAACGGCGACGTCCATGAGTCCGTCTGTCATGTCGGCACCGTGCAGTACGGGCCAACGACCTCCGAAATATCGCCCGTTCCCGATCAAGATTGCTTCGGCAACAAGTGAGATCCCGTCTGCCTCGAAAGTCACCTTTGGCCGGGGCGGGCGCATTGCCTCGAAACCCGCCCAGACATAGGCAAGGAGGCCGATTTTTTTTTTCAACTCCCAACGAACAAGACTCAGGGCGCGGGAGTCCAGTCCCGCCCCCGCCAACTGAACCCAATGGCGCCGTTCTGGGCCTGAGGCACCCATGAATTCTGCGTAGGGCAAGTCGATCGTAAGGTTCCGGCCTTCCTGAATTACCTGCCAAGCACGGGCAAATTCACGGGGAATGCCCAGTTCCTTGGCAAAAACGTTGACCGTCCCCAGGGGCAATACTCCGAGTTGAACCGTTTCAAGGCCGCCTTGCGCGCGGGTAAGCCCATTGACGACCTCATTCACCGTGCCATCGCCACCTGCAGCAACTACCTTCCGGAACCCCTCCTCAACAGCTCGTGCAGCAAGACCCTGCGCATCACCGGGACCTTGGGTGGGGCGGAGTACGGCCTCCCCCTCAATGGAGGCCAGTTGCTTCCGGAAGGCCTGGGCACGCTCACCCTGGGCTGTCGGATTAAAAATGATGCACGTGTCTGGCACTGTTGCGATTCCTCTTCATGGGGCAAATTGAATCGGAACAGCATCAAAAAATGCAGCCCGCCCGCCTTGAATGCTTCGGATTGATTGACCAGACCGTTCTATGTTCGATTGTCCTTGGACGAATCGTTTCATATGGCACGAGGAAGAAAGACGGCGGGCAATCGAGAGCGAATCACAGAAGGGGTGCGCCGTTCAATCCCTGTCCCTCCGCCGACATCTCCGGATCCGGCCGAACTACCCGCCCGCCGTGGGGGTCGGTCGGTTGGCATGGCGCCGGAGTGGTCCACAATTGGCCTTCGTGCCTTGGCGATCCTGACCGTTGCGACCCCTCCTGGCGTTTGCTTACAACTCCGCGAGTCCCGTCGGAATTCGGTTCAGCAATTCAGCCAGCGACGGGAACTCAATCGGTAGGGAGAAACCTGCGAGGCCGAGTTCCCCGGCAGGGTCGATTTCTTCCGCCCGGCCAAGTCTCCGGGCGATTTCAGCCTTGGCTGCGACGCCAAATGCCGAGGGGACTACTACCGGCACCACGGGGATGGCTCCTGCGAAATCCTCTGGCATTGTATTGATCCCAAGGCCCGTGGAGTCGGCAGCGCTTGCCACCAATCCGGCGCCCGTGACCTGGGCGGTTTTGAAGCCGAGGCTCGCCACTGGACAAGTCCTTCTTCTGGACGCCCGCGCCAAGGGCCCTTACGAAGCAGGGCATATTCCAGGGGCGATCCTGCTATCCATTTTCAGTTCCACTGACGAATTTGCGGCATTCCGAAGAACGTATCCGACCAATACGCCTTTGGCTGTCTACTGCGGGAGTGCCAGTTGCCCACTCTCCCAACATCTCGCCGAGCAGTTGGTCAATGAGTTCGGATACCAGCACGTTGAACATATGACCACCGGATACCTGGAATGGCAGGACTCCGAAAAGGGCAAGCCTGATGTGACAGTGCCATCCGCGGCGCCTCCGCCCATTGCTGCGGATACCTCCGGTCCAATGCCTTTGCCAGTCCTCTGGGATGCTGCCCGGGTGCGGGTGGAGGGCGGCGAGTTGACGTTGGTGGATATCCGATCCGCGTCTGAATATGCTGCCGGCCACTTGCCTGGGGCCGTTTCACTTCCGGCCGAGAGCAGTTCCGCCGTGATAGCCGAGTTTCAGAGGAACCAACTGCTGTCGAAGCCGATCCTGATTTACGGGACCTGGACGGGTTCCTCCCAAACATTTAATCACGGGCGCCGACTTATGAAAGAGCATGGCTTTGGGAGGGTCGAATGTTTGCACGACGGTTTTTTGACTTGCGCCTGAAAAATGCGGCGAAATCCCCCCAATTATGAATTCCCTATGTAGCGGTGGACTCCCCAAACGTGGAAAGGCAATTTGAGCACGAAAACCCTGATTCTTCGCTGGTTATTTGGGGGGTTATTCCTCTGGGCGGTAATTTCGAAAATTGGTAACTCCCGGGAGTTTTTGGGTTCGGTTTACACCTATGAACTCCCGTTTCCGCCCCCGATTTTGCAAGGGGTGCCCGTGGTATTGCCTTGGGTTGAATTACTTTGTGGGTCGTCCTTGTCCGTCTGCTTTGTATAGTTTCATCACTGCGAATGTCGGCGAACGGGGATGGCTCCGCTCCTTTAATTTTTCCCGAGGCAATCCGCCAAGGAGCTGAGAGACCCAGAGGGGGGGCTTCAAGGCTGAACAATCCCGTTCCAGACAACCCTGGCGGCCGGGTCGGCAACGTAAAGGAGCCCTCCGGCGTGCTTGAGCCAACAGCTCGCGCCGGTGGGCGGCCCAAAGTAGACGAACGGTTGTCTGGACGAC
>SIBK01000023.1 GCA_009695205.1 Pedosphaera sp.
TACGAGAACGTGATAACCGACGGATCTTGAACACGATCAGTACTCACCATCGCGTCTCAATATTGCCAAAAACACCTCCATCAGCCTCCATTTTCCCCTCTTTCGGCCTCAACCCCCTCTCCAGCCCACCGTTTGTCGGTCGCCAGCCTATAAATTCCCTTGCTTGCTGTCCCAGATGGGGGGAGGATTATAAGAGTTGCCTCGATTCAATAAACCAAATCTCCCTAATCGCGGAGCGTCAATAAACCCATGTCCTATCAATAACAAAGGGATACCTCAAACAGTATCCCAAGCAGCCAACAACCCGAATGAAAACAAAATTCACAACCCTGGGCACACGATGCGCGAACCTCGCCGGGAATATCTCCCGTCGGCGATCGGCTTCGGCCCTCGGCATCGCCATGGCCCTCACCGGGGTGCTCAGTGATTACCAGGCGAGTGCCCAGATTCTCCTCCCCCCTGGATCGCGTGTCGCAGCAGACAAGACCAAGCCCGGTTTCTTGTGGCGGGTCTTCGCCAACAAGGCGAACCAGGAAAATAGCAACACCCGCACCGAAAACGCACTGGCGGGCAATCTCAAAGATGCGGACGGAAATCCGCTCCCTAATTTGGCCAATCCCGCCGCCGAGGGCGCTGCCGCTGGTCCCGGCAAAAAGCTGGGAACTGCCGACAATGCCGTGATCGAGTTTGAAGTCACAGGAGTGATCAACTTCTCCCAGGCCGAAGGCGATAGCAATGGAGCATTCACCCCAGATCTTCAGATGCCCGGCATCCCGGATATCGATGGCTCGACCGACGGCATCAGCGCGGAAATCATCACCTACCTTGATCTTCCTGCAGGCACTTACACGATGGTGGTCAACTCCGACGACGGTTTTAAGACCACGGCTGGAAATCTAAAAGACGCGCTCCTGGGTGTCACGGTGGGTGAATTCAACGGAGGACGGGGAGCATCGGACACAAAGTTCCAGTTCAAGGTCCAGGAAGCCGGCATTTACCCCTTCCGAACCACTTGGGAAGAAGGTGGCGGTGGCGCGAACATTGAGTGGTCCGTGCTCGACTCCTCAGGCGTCCCAGTCCTGATCAACGACACCGCGGTCACAGGAGCCATCAAAGCTTACCGAGCCGCGACGACTGGCATCCAGCCGCCCTACGTGAAATCGATCAGTCCTGGAACCGGTCTTCGCCAACTCAACGTTCAGGGCTCGAAGGTGGAAGTGGTCCTCTTAGACGGGGACACGGTCGCTATCGACGACGCGACCGTTTCGCTGATGATCGATGGAATTGCCGCTAGCAAGAAACGCGACGGTAAAACCATCACGCTGAGCTACGAGGCTACCGGGATTCAGTTCCCCAGCGAGAACCACACCGCCGAATTGACCTACAAGGGCAAGGACGGAACGTCACGCACCGAAAAATGGCAGTTCCGCAATCTGAAAAACGTGGTCCTGCCGAAAGCGGTCGTGACCGAAGACTTCGACTCGACTGCCGAGGGTGCACAACCCAAAAACTGGGTCGCCACCAACTTCACTCCCGAGTGCGACCCGGGCGAAGATGTCACCAACCAGAAGTCAGACACTTACCGCAACTGGGTGGTCATCACCACAGAGACCATGCCGTTGATTGACGACGCCGGCATCACCGCCGTCAATCCGTCCGAAATATTGAACGGCGTCCCGCTGACGCTCGAAATGCTCCGATCCGGCAAGGTGCTCTATGCCGAATCCGACAGCCGCTGCAATGGCCCGGTCGGCCGCGCGGAGTTTGTAGCCGATAAAACCGCGGAAGCCTGGGGCCAGACCCAGTTCATCGTCTCCGCGCCCTTCAACCTCTCCTCGGTCAAGAACCCGGTCCTGTCGTTCGGATCCGGCTACATGCAGAATCAGGACAGCTACGGCGGAGTGGAATATTCCGTGGATGGTGGGAAAACATGGAAGCCTGTTGTCTATTTCCTCGACGGGCCAGACATCGCATTGAAGGGCGATGGAAACGTCGATGGCATGGCCACCTTCAACGCACCGCAAGGTGACACCACGCTCTGGAGAGTCGGCGGCGTGGTCAAAGGCTTGACCTACGGCGACGCCGTGGCCGCCCCGATCGATTCCTCCATCGGAGAATACATCGTGCCCCGCGTCAACGACGACAGCGTTGAAGGCAAGCGGATCGAGATCTTCCGCCTCCCCGCCGCCGCCAACCAAGCCGACGTGCGCTTGCGCTTGTCCGCCACGGGCAGTGACAGCTGGTATTTCTTCATCGACAACATCGCCTTTTACGATGTCGCGCCGGCGATCGGAGCGACAATCGGGATCGCGAAAGCGGCGACGGGCAACTCGGTGGTGCTTAGCTACACCGGCGTGCTGCAATCGGCAACCAAAGTTGAGGGGCCTTACACGGACGTGGTTGGGGCGCTAAGCCCGTACACAGCGGCGGCGACGGGGAATAACTATTACCGCACTCGCCAGTAAGCTGAAAATACAAGAATCACCCAGAGGCCGGGCCAGCAATGGCCCGGCTTTTTTTTGCGCCCGCATCGTTCACGACCAGTCACGAAATTCGTTTGGGGCCGGCATAAATCGGTCCTCTCGGCTCCACTCCAAGGATCTCATCGAAGCAGTCCCACTGTCGCCAAATCGTCGCGGGGTACTCAAGAAGACGAATTTTTGAATCCGCTTCGACAACACCGACAGGTCCTTCCTTTCCCAAATGAGGCAGTTGCCGGGGGGATTTGTTTGCGCCTCCATCCGACGACAACGAAAGCAATTTAGTTGAGTTCGGAAGGGCAGAATTTATGGTGGTGGCATGGAATTGACGGCCGACATGTTCAAGAACGAGATTGCCCAGGCGGTCAACGCCTACGACAAATACGTGGTGTGCCTAATCGCGGAGCGTCAAAAACCGATGTCCTATCAATAATTCAGGATGCTTATCCTTGGGATATTGATCGCTCTGCAGTAGATGAAAACTCGATGCCCCAACATCGACCGTATAGATCGAACCGATGCTGGGGAGAACCGCTCCCGGCACAATCTCGATGGGAAGGTCCACGGCCGTGTCCGGGCCCAAATCAACGACCAACCCATGAAACGCTTTCGCTAGGCGAGGACCGAACTGTGCTTGCCGTCAACGCAACGGTGGCCATCACCCGCGCCGGCATCTTTGACCTCAGTTTTGTGCTTCCTCCGACACTCGACGTGGAATCCATCAGCGGCGTGGCTTTGAGCCATTGGACGGAGCTGAAGACTCCCGAAGGCCGGGTAATTACGCTGTAACTTAAGGGGCGGACCGACGGACAGCAGCAATTCGTGGTTGGGTTTTCCGGGCCCGGCACCGGGGCGATGACCAATTATTCAGTGCCTCGGGTCGTGTTTCGCGAGGCCGGCAAACAGCGAGGGCAACTCGTGATGGTCCCCGAGCAGGGCATGCGGTTGCAGGTCGGCGCTCGCGACGGCGTCACGCAGTTGGATCCGCAAAAATCAGGAATCCAGCAGAAAGGCGTGCTGGTATTCCGACTGCTCCAGGCGCAGTGGGCGCTGGCACTCGACCTCGAGCAGGTGGATGCCTGGGTGCAGCTGACCAGTCTCCAGCACATCACCGTGAGCGAGGCGGAGGTGAAGATCGAGGCGAACCTCCTGTATTAGATCGAGAACACCGGCCTCAAGGCCTTCCGGGTGCGTGTCCCGACGAATGCCGCGAGCGTGCACTTCCGCGGTGAACAGGTGGCGGATTTCCTCTTTCTATTCGGCACGATGACCAACGGGGTGCAGACCTGGGAGGTTAAACTCCACCGGCGCATCCTCGGCAAGCATTTGCTCCAGGCCTCACGGCAAACGCCCCTTACCGAGGCCGCGACCAACACCCTCGTGCGCGGTGTCTAGGCGGTCGACGCCAATCTCCAGCGCGGTTTCGTCACCGTGCAATCGGGCGGGCGTCTTCAGGTCCGGGCCGACGCACCCCCGCGTCGCGTTGCAACCCGCCGAACGGCAAGCCATCCCGCGAGCGCTCAAGCAGGATCTCGGAGCCACGTCCGCAAACTACACCTTCCGCCTCGTCGAGCCGGCCTATGAACTCGGGCTCACCCTCGAACGTCATGACACCACCAAACTCCTCCCAGCTCGCGTGAACAATGTGACCCTCACTTCCGTGATTTCCGACGAAGGTGTCATGCTCACCCAAGTCCGCTTAGAACTGATCCCGGGCGACAAACGGCTACTCCACTTCAACCTTCCCGCGGGCGCCCGGTTCTGGTTCGCTTTCGTGAACCAAAACGGAGTCTGGCCGTGGCGCGAATTGGATCAGATCTTGATTCCGCTGGAACAACAATCGCGCTCAGATCAGCCCATGATCGTTGAATTCTTCTATTCCAGCAGGATCGGCTCGCCGGGCGGACGCAAACTCAACCTCGAACTGCTTGGGCCGAAATTTGACCTGTCGCTGGAGAACATCATCTGGCACGTCTGGCTGAACGACAAATGGCACATGGTGGGCTGGTCCGGCACGCTACAATTGCAGAAAGACGGCCGGGTCATCCAACCCGTGGCCCTCGATGTCAAATCCTACGTCGACAACGAGATCACGCTGAACCGCCAGAAGACCAAGGCCGCCGAGGAGATGCTGGCCCTGGGTAACTCGCTGCTCGAAAACAGTGCTCCCCAGCAGGCGCGCCGGGCAATCCAGAGCGCCTTCGGACTTAGCATGCACGATGACGCGTTTAATGAAGACGCTTGCGTGCAACTGCACAATCTCAAGCTCCAGCAGGCGCTCGTCGGATTGAATGTCCGCCCGTCCGCTGCCGGGGGCGAGGCCGCCGCCGCCCCAACCAATCTTCGCGAACTGCGCAACCGCAAGGATGTCACCTATACCCAGCAGAAAGCGAAGTAACTCATGGATGCTAACACCGCCGCTGACAACGCCTCTCTGATGCGGTTGGCCGAGCGGTTGGTTCAACAGCAGGAAGCCGCTCTCACCGCACCTACGGGCATCCGCGCCGCAATTCCCCAGCAGGGCCGATTGCTCACGTTCCGGCGGGCCGTGCAGGTCGACACGTTCACCGACCTGCGGATCCGCGTAGAAGCCCAAGCCTCGAAACTCGCATCCTCCGGATTCCGCCTCACCCTGCTACTGACCGCATTCGCCGGCTTTGTGGGGCTGGCGTGGTGGACAGGCCGAGTCGTAAAACAAATTCTCCTAACGGGTGGGAATTGAGACTTAAAGAGAGTAAGAGTAAGATTAGGAGTAAGCGTAGGATTGGGAGAGGATCCGTTCAGTTCCAGAAGTTGGCACAGGACTCCGGATCTCGTGGAATCAATGTGACCCTCATTCGGCCTCTGCGGCCACCCTCTCCCCACATCGGATGCTATAATGGCAGGGGTGGAGGGGCCTGGCGGTGTCACACCTTTTCCATGTTGGCAAAACGTCTCGCGGCGATCTCTGGAGGCCTAATGCTTCGGTCTGGAAGAAGTTTTGAAATGCGCACGCCGTCGCTATTTCGTGTTCCATTCGCTTTGAGTTCTGCGTCGATGCACCGTTGAGCTCCTTTCGCCCCCTTCCGATTCTTGATTTTTAGCTTGAATAGATTGGCGCGCCAGGGTAACCATAATTCCGGCGGTACTGAGCCGCCTTGCTCTTTCAAACTTTCCCTGCTCGGTTCGTGTATCCGGGACAACGTCCTTCGACCTTACGACAAATTCGGGAGCGTAAAAGCGGTTCCAAAATCACCGCCGCCAGGCCTTTACTGGAAGGCGAACGTGGTCCGCTGTTCCCACCTAAGTTCCATCGGTAGAAGGGACCTGTCTCGAACGGCCAGGGCGGGGATTTTTTTTCGCCAATACCCTTCCGACTCCGCCCCGGAAATGGGCGGAAGAGAATCTTCTCCTTCCTTTTGAATGCAGCATTTTGCCTTCCTGTGACGTGCCGACGGCGGCATCGGCACGGATTTCGCTGGTCCTCTCAACGTTGCACGTCTGCTATCGCGCGTCTGCTTGAGATTCTTCCCAGCCGTCGCTACGAGGCGTATCGATGGTTATAGGACGGATTTTTCGCCACGGCGGAAGCCAGGTTGTACTTCTGCCAAAGCTGTTTCGATTCGAATTTTTCCAAAAACCATCACTCGATGTCACAGCCCGAATTCTTTGCCCCACCGCCCACCGCCCGACAAATGCCCTCGGAAGTCGCTGCCGCCTCCCAACTCATTACCAGCTTCGCCTCCGCGCCCCTCGCCGCCCGAATGCGGCCCAGAACAATCGAAGAATACTGCGGGCAGACCCATATCCTGGGCCCGGGACAACTACTCCGACGCGCCATCGAAGCCGATCGCATCCAATCTCTCATCTTCTTCGGCCCGCCGGGCACCGGTAAGACCTCTCTCGCCCAAATCATCGCCAACAACACCCGGGCCCGGTTCGAGCGCTTGAGCGGTGTCGAATCAAACGTAGCCGACATGCGCCGCGTGCTCGCCAGCGCTGCCAACCGCCTGTCCAATGCCGGCCAACCCACGATTCTTTTCATCGACGAAATTCACCGCTTCAACAAGTCCCAGCAGGACGTCCTCCTCCCGGACGTCGAAAGCGGTGTCGTCAAACTCGTCGGAGCAACCACTCATAATCCCTTCTTTTTTGTCAATTCACCGCTGGTGTCCCGTTCTCAGGTCTTCGAACTCAAGCCGCTCACAGAGCCGGAGCTGCGCCAACTGCTCGAACGGGCTCTTGCCGATTCCGGACGCGGGCTCGGTCACCTCAAGATTGTCGCGGATCCCGTGGCGCTCGAGCATCTCGCCCGGGTTGCGGATGGCGACGCCCGCAAAGCGCTCAACTCGCTTGAGATCGCTGCCCTCACGACGCCCCCAGCGCCGGACGGCGCGATATACCTGGATCTTGCCGTCGCGGAACAATGCATTCAAAAGAAAGCCGTCGTATATGACGGCGACGGGGATGCGCACTATGACACAATTAGCGCTTTTATTAAGTCGATGCGGGGATCCGATCCGGACGCGACGATGTACTGGCTGGCGAAAATGATTCATGCCGGAGAGGATCCGAGATTTATTGCCCGGCGAATCGTGGTGCAGGCGGCTGAGGACGTTGGCTTAGCGGATCCCATGGCCCTTGTATTGGCGCAGGCAGCTGCTGAATCCGCGGAATTCATTGGCTGGCCTGAAGCGCGCATACCCATCGCCGAAGCCGCGCTCTACATCGCCACAGCCAACAAGAGCAATTCAGTTATCAAGGCCATCGACGCCGCCCTGGAGGATGTCCGAAGCGGCCGTACGCTGGCCGTACCGGCGGCCCTCCGGGACGGACATTATGCCGGTTCGAAAAAACTCGGCCATGGTGTTGGGTACCAGTACGCCCACGATCATCCCGGGCATTTTGTGCCACAGGATTACCTCGGTGCATTGCGCCGGTTTTACGTTCCCACCGAACAGGGTGTCGAAAAAAAGATCAAGGAACGCGTCGACCGCTGGCGTCAGCTTGCCGCGGATCACTCCGCCTCGACGACCTCCGAGACCGCTCCGGGCGCCACTCCTTCCACGCGCTGAGTGTGTCCGCCCGGCCACACGATCAACACCTCATCGACTGTCCCATTTTTTCCAAGGCCGATCGTTACGGGCAATTCGCTCTGCGACAGGTAGCTGCGCGTCGGCATTACTTGCCTCGAAATCCATTGTCCGCCGAGTCGCACGCGGATCCAGGCTCCGATGGCATCACGGTTTGAATGGCGGCCTTTCAGTTTGAAACGAACCCATTTCGCACCCAAATTTTGCTCGTTCCGAAGCAACCGCGGCGGACTGTTAATCTGGGTCAGGATGACATCCAGGTCTCCGTCTCCATCGATATCCGCAAACGCACTCCCTCGACCCACCATCGGTTCAAAAAGGTCCGCTCCCGCACCGGCCGCGTCCACCGGAATGAAGGTTTGATTCCCGCCCGCATTCCAAAAAAGCTGGGCGGGCTGACGATACCGGACGTTGGCCTGCACTTTTTCAATATCAGCATCGATGTGGCCATTCGCAGTCAACACATCGAGCCGTCCATCGAGATCGTAATCAAAGAAGAACAAGCCGAATTTCAAGAATAACCGGCTGGCTGGCCCCAAACCAGAAGTGATCGCCTCATCCGCAAACAGCAACTGATCCCCTTGCGACACGTACAGCGCATTCATCTCGTTGGCAAAATTGCCAATCGCAATTCCGACTGCCGCATCGTTGCGAAATCGGGCCGCATCAATGCCCATCGCTCCGCGCGTCTGACCGTACGCATCAAATGCCATTCCACTCTGCGCTCCAATCTCCCGGAAGGTGCCATCGTGACGGTTGGTAAACACAAAATTTTGGACGGTATCGTTCGCCACCACGAGATCGATCCATCCGTCATTGTTGAGATCGATCGGGGCGACGGCGAGCGTCTTGGCCGCGGGCGTCCCGGAAGCCGGATTCTTCACTTGCAGGCCACTGCGCGCAGTTACGTCTACAAAACGACCGCCGCCGTCGTTCCGGTAGAGATGCGGGAAGCTACCGGGAAAGTTCCAGGGTCGCCCGTAGGCGCGACCGACGCCCACGAGTCGATTGTCCACTTCGCGGTCCAGCTCAGGCGACCACTGAATATAATTGCCGATGAACAAATCAAGATCTCCGTCGTTGTCAATGTCCACCCACGCGGCAGCGGTGCTCCAATCCCCTACCCTGCCCCCGAGCCCGGCCTCGGCGGTTACTTCACGAAAATGAGCATTGCCAAGATTGTGAAAGAGATGGTTTCCACCTACCCCGGTGAATACCAGATCCACAAGCCCGTCATTGTCGTAGTCGCCACAGGCCACTCCCATACCAAAAAAGGAAATGTCCAACCCGGACCCGACCGTGCCATCCCGGAAAACTCCGCCACCGTCGTTGAGGAAGAGGGCGGAAGTCGCGGGACGAATTCCTGGCAGTGCGGGCGTCCCTGGCCAGGCGGTCCCACTTACAAAAATCAGATCCTGATCCCCATCGTTGTCGACATCGGAAAACGCCACTCCGCCGCCCATCGTCTCCGGAAGCAGTTTATCTCCGCGCGCTCCATTCACGTGAGTGAAGGTGATGCCCGCCTCTCGCGTGATGTTCCGGAAATTGACTTGCGGAAACGTCCCATTTAAGGCGGCAGCGAGCTTGGGAACCGCCAGATCGGTCACTTGTGTTTTCGTTGAAGAAGACTGCCGGGAGAACCACCATACGGCCGCTCCCGCAAGGAACCCCAGGACCAACAGCGCCGCCACAGACCGCCATAACGCCTGGGCGATCACCCCATCGTCATCACCCAAAGATGGCGGGAGATCCGGAAAATCGGGTGGATGCGGCCTATTCAGAATTCAATCTCGTGTGGACGATCCGCCAAGCTTGGGCTTCTCCGGCAGGGTCACCCTCCCGCGAAGGCAGGGATGAGGCTCACCTCATCGCCTTCGCAAAGCGGGGTATTCGCGTTTTGGAGGAATCGAATATCTTCCTGGTTAACGAAGACGAGAACGCTGCCGCGCACGTTTCCATTCGCATCCAGGAGTCGCTCGCGAATGCCGTTAAAACGTTGGTGCAGTTCATCGATGGCGGTAGCCACGGTGCCCGGGGCTACAGCTACGGTGTCCTGATTGCCACAAAACCGACGTAGAGTCGGTGGAATGGAGATCTGGATCATACGATGTCCCTCCTAGGCGGTGGTTGCCTCCGGTTTTTCCTTCGCCATCAGAGCCTCAAATTCCCGGAGGCTGGGGCGGATCTCACACGTCTCGCCCACATGGCCCACGACCGCATCGAGCGTCTTCAACCCATTGCCCGTAATGCACAGCACAGCACTCGCGTCGCGCGAGATGCTGCCCTGGGCAATCAGCTTCTTTGCGACGCCCACCGTCACACCGCCGGCCGTCTCCGCAAAAATACCCTCAGTTTCCGCCAGCAAGCGGATGCCGTCGCGGATTTCATCGTCGGTAACATCCTCTCCGTGTCCCCCCGTCTCCTTCATGACGCGCAGGGCGTAAAAACCATCCGCGGGCGTACCGATAGCCAAAGATTTGGCGATCGTGTTCGGCTTCTGCGGCTTGAAGAAGTCGAGCCCCGCTTTTTGCGCCTGAGTGATCGGATTGCACCCGGTGGCTTGTGCTCCGTGAATTTTCCACTTCGACCCGGTGGACAGACCCATTTTAGAGAATTCCTGGTAACTCTTGTGAATCTTGGTGAGTAACGAACCGGAGGCCATGCAGACGACCGTGTGTTCGGGAACGCGCCAGCCCAACTGTTCCTGGATCTCAAAGCCCATGCTCTTCGACCCTTCGGCGTAATACGGCCTCATGTTCACGTTGACAAAGGCCCAGTTGTACTTGCCGGCAATTTCCGCACACAAACGATTCACTTCGTCGTAGTGACCTCGGATCCCGATGACCGTGGCGCCATACACGAGCGAGTTTACGACCTTTCCCAATTCAAGGTCAGACGGGATAAAGACAAAACACTCAAGTCCCGCCGCTGCGGCATTGGCTGCGACGGAGTTGGCAAGATTGCCGGTCGAGGCGCAGGCGACCGTCTTAAATCCGAGTTCCACGGAGCGACTCAGCGCCACGCTCACCACACGATCCTTGAACGACAGGGTCGGATAATTGACGGCGTCGTTCTTCACGTACAATTCTCGAATGCCGAGAGCCCGGGCGAGACGATCGGCCTTGACCAAGGGGGTGAAGCCGACCTGGGTGCCAACGGTCGGTTCGCCGGCCACAGGCAGCAATTCGCGATAACGCCACATCGTCTGGGGACGTCTGGAAATCGCGTCCCGGGTGAGGGAATGGCGGATGCGGTCGTAGTCATAGGCGACTTCGAGTGGGCCGAAGTCGAACTCGCAGACGTGCGTGGCCGTGAGCGGGTATTCCCGGCCGCATTCGCGGCATTTCAGGGCCTTCATGAAACCATGCTGACTCATGTAATTCGTGCGTTTCACCGGATTCGGGCAAGAAAAGCCCCTTCCTGCGGGATGAGAAGAGGGTGAAAACGCAGTCGACCCTTCTCATCTGCGCCAGACCCGCACCCGCGAGTCCAACCTGGATTTGGCACCTAGTCGTTGAACGGTCGGTTCAACCGGTTGCCGTGGCTTCATCGGGCCAGTCCCTCTGCCACTCTGGATGAGTGTCCCTGTCGCCAGGAACGACCGCCTATATGGCGAAGGATTCGGTCGAGGTCAACTGGTTTTGGAAAGAGAACTCACAAAAGATGGGAATCCGTCCTTGCCTGGAGACGCTCCCAAAAGACATGCTCGCCGACCTTTTACAAGTATGGCTGAACTTATTGGAAATCTGCTCATCGCCCAGTCGGGAGGGCCGACCTCCGTCATTAACGCATCCGTCGCTGGAGTGATCCTCGAAGCAGGACGCCACGAGTGCATCGAAGAAATCTACGGAGGACTCAATGGAATCCTCGGGATTCTCAATGAGGATCTCGTTGATTTGAATGACGAACTGCAAAAAAGCATCGAGGGGTTGAAATACACCCCGGCTGCCGCTCTGAGCACTTGCCGCTACAAATTGGATTTTAAGAAAAAGCCTGAAAAAGCCGCCAAAGATATGGACCGCCTGTTCGAGGTCTTCCAGGCCCACAACATCCGCTACTTCTTCTACGTCGGCGGCAACGATTCCCAGGACACCGCTCACAAAATCCACGAGGAAGCCGTCCGGCGCAGTTACGACATGCGCGTCATGGGTGTGCCCAAAACCATCGATAACGACCTGCCACACACCGATCACTGTCCGGGCTACGGATCGGTGGTGAAGTATAATTGCGCCACCGTGATGGAGGTGGGCTTCGACGTCGGCAGCATGGCCACCGATGGCGGCTCCTGCTGCATCATTGAGGTCATGGGCCGCGCCGCAGGCTGGATCGCCGCCGGAACCGTGCTCGCTAAACAGGGCAACCCCGCAAATCCGCCCCACATCATTCTTCTCCCGGAAATCCCCTTCCAAGAGGAAGCATTCCTCAAACGGGTTACGGAAACCGTGGCTGCCAACAAGTACTGCATCGTCGTGTGCGGCGAAGGGGTCAAGAATGCCAATGGCGAGGAGATTGGCGCAGACAAAACGTCTCTCGACGCCTTCGGACATGCAGTGCTCGCCGGTGCCGCCGAGAAGTTGAAGGAGATCGTGCAAGGCAAATTGAACTTAAAGACACGAACCATCTTGCTCGGCTACGCCCAACGCGCCGCCGGCCATTTCGCAAGCGCCACCGACGCCGAGGAGGCCGCCGCCTGCGGTGCGGCCGCCTTGCGCGGTGCTACGGACGGAAAGTCCGGCTTCATGCCGAAAATCGTCCGGATCAGCTCGCAGCCCTATAAGTGGAACATTGAGCTCCAGCCTCTGGTGGATGTCGCCAACGTCGAGCATTGTGTCCCTCGAGACTGGATCTCCGAGGATGGTTTCCTCCCGAACGAGAAGTTCATCGAATACGCAGCCCCGCTGATTGTCGGTGAGGTCAAGATTCCGACAGAAAACGGCCTGCCAAAGTATGTTGTCCTGAATAAAAACCCTGTCGAGAAGAAGCTGCCAGCGCGGGTCTGATCTTTCGACGGCCAAGCTTCATTCCGAGTCCGTCACCCGTCCTGTTCGCGCTGGCGATATGCGCGGACTGCCGTCCGCGACAACTCCCCCGTAGTCGCGTTGGGCACAACGCGCACACTCCGACGACCAAGCTTCACTCCGAATCCATCCGTAACGCATCATGCCTGCTACCCTACCCTGTAAATGAAACCCAAGATCAAGGCCGACACTTCGAACACGCTTCGCTGCATGGGCGGCTTCGATCACACCGCAGCAATTGCTGCATTGACGGGTAACTTCGCCCGCGGATACTCCTAAAACGTTGGAATCAAAAGTACATCAATGAACAATTCGCCACTGTGAATCCCACTCGCCTGGCGTCCTCGTAAGATCTCGACACCTTGCTGAGCATACTTGTCATCGACTCATGAAAAACCGAACTATGCGACTTGCTGTGCCAATACTGCTAACGATGACGGCTTGCAGCCATTCGATCCTTGCTCAACCGCACTGGCCACAGTTTCGAGGCCCGAACAGCCATGGAATTTCAACCAGCGGCCAACCTCCGATTCAATTCAGCCCAAACCAGAATGCGATTTGGAAGGTAAGCACGCCGTCCGGACATTCCTCGCCCTGTGTTTGGGGGAATCGAGTGTTTCTCACCGGTACGGAGGGGACAAATTTAATTACGCTAGCCATCGATCGTTCGAACGGTAAGAAACTTTGGAGCAGAGAGCGCATCCGTTGAGAAACTTCAAGCCCACCACGTAACGAGCAGCCCTGTCACCGCCACGCCGGCGGCGGATGGCGAGCGCGTTTATGTCTATTTCGCCTCCTTCGGGCTAATTGCCTTTGGGCACGATGGCCACGAAGCGTGGCGCAAACCGATGCCAACGCCAAAGAGTCACTACGGTTCCGCCGCATCGCCCATTCTTCATGGAGACGCTTTGATTCAGCTCATCGACACCGACGGGGGAGATTCCCATCTCCTGGCCGTGAATCGAAAGAATGGAGAGACGCTATGGAAGCAGGAACGGACGCGGTTCTCGGCCGGTTGGTCTACGCCGGTGATCTGGTCGCACGACGGGAAAGACGACGTTGTCGCGCTGGGCGGGAGCCGCCTCATCGCGTACGATCCGCAAACGGGCTCGCCGCGATGGTGGGTGGATGGTTTCCCTCAGGAAACGGTGAACTCGCCGGTGGTCGGAGGCGGGATGGTTTTCGCCAGTTCATCGGCCCTCGGCGGCCGAGGTAACGACAAGATGGATCCGAATGTCTGGCGTGAGTGGGTCAAGATGGATCGAAACGGAGATGGTAAGCTTCAATTCGATGAAATTCCGGATGAATACAAACTCGTGCTTCGGCCTGAGTTGCCGAAGGACCATCCGGGCTACGCGTTCCCAGCTCCGTTCAAGGCGATGTTCAAGGACTCCGACACAGACAAGGACGGCGCCTTGAGCGAGGGGGAAATGAAAGTCACCGCCGCGAGCTTCGAGGAATTCACCAAACCGGTGCTCATGGCAATCCGGCCGGGTGGCAAGGAGGATGCAAAGAAAAGTGTCGCTTGGGAATTGCGGCGCGGCATTCCGGAGATCCCGTCACCGCTCTATTATCAGGGAACGCTCTACATGGTGCGCGACGGCGGGTTGCTCCACCTGCGTGGACGCTCAAGATGGCACGGTGCGCTCTCAGGAGCGCCTGGGCGTCCCGGGCCAGTATAGTGCGTCGCCTGTGGCGGCGGACGGCAGAATCTACGTCGCCTCCCAGTCGGGAACAGTCATCGTGTTAAAAGCGGGAGGAACGGCTCCGGAAGTTGTCGCTCGGAACGACTTGGGGGAATCGATTGTGGCCACGCCTGCATTTGCCGAGAGCACAATTTTGATACGCACGGCGGGCAATCTCTACGCCTTTGAACAGCGTTAAGTTTTCACGGCTTTTCTAGAACTCAAGTTCAGATCCCCTTGAGGCCGCTGAAAGCGAGGCAAGTCCTTCAACTTTCAAGTGTCACAAGCGCAGGAAAATCTTTCGTCGGTACAGGAACCGAGCGAAGGCAAAGAGTAAACAAACGGCGACGAAGGCATGAAGCACATCTCCGCCCGCACCCATGCTGGCGCGAAAATCACCCCCTACGAGCCGGGACGCTACCTTGCCGAATCCAAGGAGTTGCGCCGCAAAATAGACTGCGATGGAGTTCATTCCCACCCAGACAAACGGTGCCGTCCACCACCGGATGCCCAGAATCTCGATCAGATACCAAAAAGCGGCCAGTAAAAGCATGCTCCACCCTCCCGCTACGAGGACGAACGATGGGCTCCAGAGCTTTTTGATGATTGGAAATTCAAATGCCCAAAGGTATCCCCCGATAATTGCAAAACTACCCCAGAGGAGGAGAAGGCCCGCCTTGCTGCCCGGCGTCACATCCGGCCTCATGAGCAGGACACCACAAAGGACACCCAAGAGGCAGGTGGCCACAGCGGGAAGTGTGCTAAGGAGTCCTTCGGGATCGTAGTAGGTGTAATACAGGTTTCCCGGGAGATACTGGTAATCAAGGTGGTTCGCGAGATTCAACCCAGGCTCGAACGTCCCGGCCACCCGTTCGTCGGTCTTTAAGAACAGTTGGTCAACATCGATGATCCCCTTCTCTATCTGCATCTGTTGAATGGACTCCTTCTCCAGTTTGAAATTCCGGATCGGGACCATTTCAAACAACGCGTGATATCCCAGCAGGCTGGCCGCCACGATTCCAATCAGCCAACCAGGTGGAAACAACAGGAACAGGGTTGCAGCACCCGTATAGGCCAGTGCGATGCGCTGCAACACTCCCAGCACACGGATTCCGGGCCATTCTTCCCTGAATCCACCGGAATAGATGAGGCCAAGAACAAAGAGCGCAACACCCCGAAATAGTACCCGCCGGAACGCAGCCGCCCGCCCCTCCCGTTCGATGGCCTTCCGCAGCGAGAAAACCAATGACACCCCCGTGATGAAAACGAAGAGAGGAAAAATCAAGTCATAGAATTGAAATCCGTCCCAATCGACATGGGACAATTGACGCTTGAAAAAGGCAAAGACGCCATTGTCGCTCACCTTGTTTAACGCCGAAACCACCAAGCTGCCCCCCGCGATCCAGAACATGTCAAATCCACGGAGCGCATCGAGACACACCAGCCGCTGATCGCTGCCCTTCGGCTCAGCCTGCCCGGTCGATGAGCCTGCGCTTCCCTCCAAGAAATCTGTGTCCTCCTCGTCCGGGTCGTTCATGGCAAATGGTTCACAAACGAATAAAGACTTTCCGTTGATACAATGCCCTCGCTAAGAGCATTCCCAGGAGAATGCTGGTCAGCGACAACACCAGCCCTCCAAACCCGTTGGCTACCGTTCTGTCGAGAATCCGCTTTATATCCCCCCCGGCAAACCGCTCGGCCAGTTTGTCAAAATCCACCAGATTGGAGGCCAGATAAACGGTAATTGCGTTCATGCCCACCCAGACAAATGGACGACACCATCGCCGCCATCCCCACACATCCACCAGCTGATAAAACCCAGCCAGCAGCAACAGACTCCAGCCGCCCGCCACCAGCACGTACGAGGAGGTCCACAGCTTCTTGATAATCGGAAATTGCAGCCCCCACACGAATCCCAGGAACAGACAGGAAACCCCGGCCACCGCCAGCATCGCCGCCTTACGTTCGGGCTTTGCCTTCTCGGACTTCAACCAGATTCCGGCCAGCACTCCCAGAAGACAGGTTCCAATCGCCGGCAGATTGCTCAGCAATCCTTCGGGGTCATGGTCCCCGTCCCAGAGTCGCCCCCACAGATAGTGCGCATCAATCCAGTTGGCCAGGTTCTTGCCCTCAACGATCTTGCCCTCGATGAAACTGCTGGCCCCCACTCCTGGAACCGGCACAAACGCCATCAACGCCCAATACCCGCCCAGGATCGCCATCAGCCAAAAAAACAGCGTCCGCGGACGACAGTAAATGAACAGAACCCCCGCAGCTCCGGAAGCGATCGCAATTCGTTGCAGCACCCCCATCAGGCGTATGTCCGATATCTTGCCAGTAAACTCCCCACTATCGAGCAGCTTTCCGGCGAATCCGCCGTAATAAAACAGTCCCAAAACGTACAACAATAACGTCCGCTTCAGCACGCGAACCAACGCCGCATCGGGACCACCACTCTCCATCGCCTTGGTCAGAGAAAACACCGACGAAACTCCAGCGACAAAAACAAAAAGCGGAAAGATCAGGTCGTAAAACCTAAATCCCTTCCACGGCACGTGGTCCAACTGCTCGGCTAGGTGATGCATTAACCCGGCCCCACCCACCAGCTTTGCCAGGGCTTGACCCAGGGAATCCGCCCCCATGATCCAAAACATGTCGAACCCCCGAAGCGCATCGATCGACATGAGTCGGGCGGAAACAGAGGAAGTGCCAACCGCCGTTGAACCGACAGATTCTGGGGACATACTTCGGCCGAAGAATATGCCCGCCTTCCCCGTCAGGCACAATTCATTTTCATAGCGAGGTTTGAAAATTGCAGAGAGTTGATCACCCCCGTATGGGCAAGGCCATCAGACGCTCGTGCGATCCGGCCAGGGCGCGGGCGACGGCTTTCCAGCGGCGTAACGAGTTTTCCACACCATGCGCTGAAGTTGCAGCAGCCTACGATATTTCTCCTCGACAGTTAGGCTGGCCATCCAACTTCGACGTCGAGCTTTACCTGCAAAGATTTTCCCGGCGAGTTCGGCGGGCGTGGCGGCAGACAGCTTGGTGGCGTCGAACTTTATTAGGCTGGATTCAGCGTCTTCCATGCGGCTAGCAGGTTGTGTCGCAGGAGTATGTCGCAAAGCCTGGCATTATCAATCGCGGCGTTGCCCACGAGCATCGCCAACCGTTGGCGGTCCTTCGGCCGGTTTGTTTGCAGCATGATGGCCATCAAATATTCCAACCGCAGCACGCGCACCGGGACACCATCGAACATGCGCGACTCAGTATGTTCGAGGGCTTCGGTGACCAGCGCATTGTAGGCTGGGATAAATTGGACAGGAACACCGTCGATCACAACCGCCTCGGCTTCCACATGGAAGCCCCGAGCCAGCAGCGCGGCATATATCGGTTCTAAGGTCACCAACAATCCCGCTTTCGGGAGCAAGCAAAAGATGTCCAAGTCGTACGTGACCACAGGTTCATCGTGAAACAAAAGAGCCATCGCCCCGCCGATGGCGGGAGATTGGACCAACTCCTGGCGCTCAAGGTCGTTGATCGCTTGCAGAGCGAGTTTCATGGGTAGGTCGGAATTTGTTTGGCCCGCTGGTCAGCCTGCTTAAGCTGTTGGCGAAGCCGCTGTTCCAGTTCGCGCTTGCTTAGCTGCTTGAATGTCACAATGCCACGTTGCAAGATATTCCAGAAGATTTCGAGCCATAATCCGGAATCACCGATTGGTCTCGAGCAGCAAGGCCACGGTGGCCGAATCCCAGGTGCGACCCCGTCGTCTACATCATGAAAGCCGATAATGAACTCTACCGCCAGTTGCGTACGCTCTCGTGCGATTCCTTGTGGAATACGGAGGTGGCTCGGTTCAACAGTGCTTCCCTCAGTGACCGGGTAAAACAGTGTGCCGTAATTCGAGCTGTCAGCGTTGTATTTGCAGCGTCCGGTACGCCCCATCAAAAGGCTGATGCCATTGTCTGGATGAAAGGACTCCTCCAGGATCCTGCGGAAAAGGTCCGCCGGTATGCCATGACGGCCATCCCCAAACTGGGCGAGGATCCCAGCACCGAGGCCACCTTGCTCGCACTCTTGAAATCCCCCGCGACCGATCGTGAACGGAGAAGTGTCGGACACGTTCTCGAAAAGATCGGCGGGACAGCAACTCTCCAAATGGTCGAGGCATACCGCGGAACTTTGCCCGTCGCTGAACAAAAACTCCGCGCCAGCGTCGCACGCAAGGATCATCCCAGCACGATCCTCATGAACGCGCGCATAGAACCCGTCGAAGGACTGCGCCTCCACCTGCGTTGCCGGAAGGGCCTGGAATCGATTGTCGCCGATGAAGTGACAGAACACGCGTCAAAAGGTGGCGTGTTCCGGGTCATTGAAACGAAGCGCTGTTTGGTTGCTGTCGGGGCGACGGCTGCCTTTTCTTTTTCAGAACTCCATGCGCTTCGCTGTTTCGATACCGTCGGCATAGTTCTTGGTTTGCTACATAACCCCGGCGAAACCAATTCCATCCAGTCCCTCGCCACGACGATCACATCACCCTTGGCCCGTCGCCTCCTGTCGACCCTTACCCACGGGTCCATTCGCTATCGATTGGAGTTTGTTTCGATGGGGAATCGTGATGACACACTTCGCAAAGTGGCGGATCGCGCCTATACCCTTTGTCCGGAAATATTGAACGATGCGCGCCTTGCACCCTGGGCGATCGAGGTCCATTCCGCAGGCATCGGAGCGTTTGTTGAGCTGAGGCCCAAGTTCGCTGCGAGCCCCCGACTATTCTACCGGCAGGAGGACATCCCTGCCGCTTCTCATCCTCCCCTCGCCGCTTGCATGGCGCGGTTGGCCGGGCGGCTCCCAAACGAAGTGGTCTGGGACCCGTTTTGCGGGTCGGGGTTGGAACTGGTGGAAACCGCACTTCTCGGTGGCGTGAAACACGTTATCGGAACCGATGTAAGCCCCGAAGCGATCGCCATTGCCCAATCGAACTTCGCGGCTGCCAAACTGGAATCCACCCAAGCGACTTTCGCCTGCGCTGATTTCCGAAAATATACAGCGGTGCCCGGATTGGCCAACGCATCAATTAGTTTGATCATCACCAATCCACCCATGGGCAGGCGTGTGCGCGTGCCCAACCTTCACCAGATAATCCGGGACCTCTTTGGAGTAGCAACCCGAGTCTTGACGCCCGCAGGCCGGATGGTCTTTGCCAATCCGCTCCGGGTTACTTCCTCGGATCCTACCCTGCGTCTTGAGTACCGTGAGGTTGTCGACCTGGGCGGCTTTGACTGTCGCCTTGAGGTTTACCGAAAAGTAGGCCGCAGTACCATCCGGTGAACGCATTCACCCGGCAGGAACTTCGACAGTTCCCCGTTCACCCACGCTTGATGGCCCGCGAGGTAGTACGGCGAAAGGAAGTGCCCGCTCGCACCCCCGGGTTGATGATAATAGCCGTCTTCTTCGCGCCCGGGTGATACCGCCATCCGTTGGGAAGCTCCTATGTCGTCGAACTGGACTCGTGGCATGTCGATGTCTCCAGGAAGTTTCACCGCAGGAGCATCCAGCCAATGTCGCAGCAACGTGAAGCCGACACTGAATGGATGCTGCATCCGGAGAACGTTTCTGTCGCCCCACGTGCGGGTCGCCAATGGCTTCGGCGGCTTGGGAAAGCGAGTCAAAACGTCCTGCCATGAAAAATCGAGCAGCGCGTCGAATGTGGCAAATCTGCGGTTCAACAGATGTTGCGGCCGCTGGCTGAGGAGTGTCCAGGCAGGCTCCTCAAACTGAGCTGGGAGACCCACGGCATGTGGGTCGGCCTCCTTCGCGGTTTGTGCGACGGGTTCGAACAGCAACCGGAGTGTCCCGTTTCGAAACGCGCGCACGAGACGGTATCCGTGCGAATTCGTGGATGCGTGCGCGCCCCAATTTGTGACGTATCCGCGCACCTCATCGCGCAACGCGACATGCGACGTGGATCGATCCAGCGTCGTCAGCATGAGCTTCTGCCAGCGCTCCAGAAAAATGGCCCGGTCGTCGAGTTGGATGGCCAGCATGCTGGCAGGATCTGCTCGATGTAATTCGCGAAGTCCATCTCGAATCTGGAGCGCCCGGGCGCCGAGATCCACGCTCGTGCCTCGGCCAAGGTTTTCATAGAGCGGATCGGCAGTATGGCGATTATTCGCGCTCCACAACCTGCCTCCCGGAGGATCTTCGATCCTTGGGTAATCGCGGACTGGGATCCATCCATCCCAACGCCGCTGTCCGTTCGCCCAAGACCCCGGCAAGACACCATCGAACCCGACTCGTCGCGGAAAATATCCAGCCACAGTCCAGCCAATATGCCCTTGCCGATCTCCCGCCAGCACATTCAGCCACGGCAATCCAGCGTGCGGCGCCGCCTCCAGGAGTTCATGCGTCGTGCGGGCTGTTTCAAAGGCCATCGAACCGAGATTTGCCGCCTCCGGCGAATGCATCACCCACTTGATCACTTGTGACCCGGGTCGATTGGTGTTCACGAGCACCGGCCCCCACTCCGTGGTTTGCACGTCCAATACGACGTCTCGTTTTCCCCGGACACGAATGATCTCGTGCCGGACGCCAAATGGCTTCCATGCATCTCCAATTCGATAGGCGCCCGGGTGATTGGTGCTCCGTTCAAGGTCGATGACATCCGAGGTATCCAAGGCCGAGGCGGTGAAGCCCCACGCGACATCGCCGTTGCTCCCAATGGTCAGCACGGGAGAACCGGGCAGCGTCGCACCGCACAAACGTGCAACACTCCCGTCAGCGCGCCCCCACGCCATCCGCGCGCGATACCACAAATGTGGTAACCGCAGTTGAAGATGCATGTCATTCCCGATAAGAGCTGAACCCGTGCCCGTCACGTCCCCATTCACCACAAATGCATTGCTGCCGAGCACCGCGTGCGCTGTCTCGATGTCGTAGTCGGAAGAGCCCGTCGGAGATGGAAGCACCCCCGGTTCATAACCCAGCAAGTTGTGGCGCGTTCCAGCCCGCTTTCCCAGCAGCAGTGCTTCCAATTGATTGAGCTGGTCGAGTGTCGTCCGGACGGAATTCGTGCCTGTGGGCTGCGGAGCGGTGAATTCGGCAGGCGATGGGATTCGTGCTGCCGTGAACAAACTCCCGTCAAGGGCGGCATCCCATGACGTTCCACGCGGCACAAAGAACTCGAAAGCGGCGGGAGCCAGTGTGCGTTGCAGGGTTCCCAGCTCGACCTCCGATTCGCCGCCAGCATCACTTAGGAAAAGTCCCATCGCATGCAGATTTAAGATCGAATCCTTCGGGCTCCAAGGGCGGGGTGAGTGGCCGAGGAGGAGATACTCAGGCGGACGTGACCTCAAAGAGTTTAAGCCCGCGTTGACGCCGGCCGCATACACCTCCAAGAGCTCTCGCTCGGAAGGAATAAGCCGCGCAACGGCCTCCTCAGCGACATGCCGCAGATCGTGTCGGCGCACCATCTTATCCAGTTCCAGGACGGATCCCCCCAGAAGTTCTGAGAGCTCACCCGCCGCGCCGCGCCGGAACAGATCCATTTGGAAAAACCGATCCTGCCCATGTAAAAATCCGAGGGCTCGAGCCACATCCAGGCGATTGCTTCCAACGAGAGTGGGTATGCCGTCGGCGTCCCGCTCCACACGTACCTCGCCGCTCAGTCCCGGAAGAACTCTCTCGCCTTCAAGTACGGGGAGGCTTCTGCGAAAGACAAAACAGCCTCCGGCGCCGAATGTCATCGCGGCAACAACGATGCCGAACGCCAACCGGCGCACCCAATACTCGGCACACTTGCGGCCTGGCCAGCGAATCAACATTCGGACATGGAAGCAATCTTGGTGCGCAATGCCAAGAATTCAGGCGTGGCACACCAATAACACAGAATAGGATCCCATTGCATTTCACTCATTTCTCCCACGCCCAGGCCCTGTCGGGTTTAGCGAAAATGAGCGAGCAAAAGTTCCGGAGCACAGCCAAGGAGCACGACTCCGAGCGCCAGGCCGGCCACCACGAACGTCAGAGCGGCGCTCACTTTCGCCGGTCTGGTGTCGCCCAAGGGCTCGCCCACCCAGACCTGCTTCAGCACCTGCAGGTAGTAGTAGAGCGACACACAACTCATGGCGATCGCCACCAGCGCCAGCCAGAAATGGGAACTATAGCTCGGTCCGGATTTTACAAGAGCCACAAAGACGTAGAATTTTCCAAAGAAGCCCGAGAGAGGTGGCACTCCGGCCAGCGAGAGGCTGAAAACACTCAAACACGCTGCCAATAGCGGCGAGCGTTGACTCAAACCAGCCAGCCGACCTATCGAGTCGTCGCCATGCCCGCGCTCCACCACCGACACCAGGCCGAACATTCCGACCAAGGTCATGGCGTAGGTGGTCACGTAATAGAGCAGGGCCGGCTTTGCGTCCGGAGGATCTGCCAGCACCGCGAGCAGTGCGTAACCGGCGTGAGCAATGGCCGAGCATGCGAGGAGTCTCCGCAGGCCGGATTGCGCCAGGGCTGCGAGATTGCCGAAGACCATTGAGGCGGTGGCTAGGATGGCCACGATCGGCATCCATCCGGGAACAAAGGCCTTCCACGCGCCGCTTCCCGCCGCGCCGGGCATTCCAGATTGGAGCAGTGTTGTCAGGATAAAAAAACTGGCGACCTTTGATCCCGATGCAATGAAGGCGGCCGCGGGTGCGGGTGCGCCTTCGTAGGCATCCGGCGCCCAGAAGTGGAAAGGCACAGCGGCGATTTTGAAACCAAAGCCGGCCAGTACCATCACGACGGCCGCCCTCGCCAAGGGGTCGGATCCCTTCGTATTCAAGGCCAATGCGATGTCGGGAAGATGAATGGAGCCGCACAGTCCATATAGTAAACTGAAGCCAAACAGAGTGAATCCGGCTGCCATGCCGCCAAAGAGGAAATACTTAAGGGCCGCTTCGGCTGAGCGCGAACTGCGCTTGTTGAACGCCGTTATCACGTATAGCGACAGGCTGACCAGTTCCAAAGAGACAAAAATCATCAGCAAATTCTCCGTGCTGATGAGCAGCATCATGCCGGTGGCCGCCAGCAGCAACAACGCGAGAAACTCGCCCACGTGATCCGTGAAGTCGGTGTCGCCGCAAAGCCAGACCGTCGCAAGCGTGAGCAGCAGCAACACGAGTTTAAGAAACTGCGAAACGGGCGTGAGGACCAGCGTGCCCATCAGAACGTCGGCCGAGTTTTCTCCGAATTCAGCAAACAAAGCCGCCGCCATCAGACCCACCGTCGACAGCGTCACTCCACGACCAAACCGCCGGCCGTTCGGCAATCCACGCCAGAATTTGACGTCGGCGAATAACACCGCAAGCGCCGTCAAGACGACCACGCACTCGGGCGCAAGCAATTTGATCAGACCAGGATAGTCCATGTTTAAAGGCCAGCTCCTCTCCGCAACCCGTCAAACAAGGGCGAATTGAAGCTCGGGACAATCCAGTCCAACAATAGGCGCGGGTAAAGCCCGACCACGACCGTGCAGGCAATCAGCAATCCAGCGCCCACCTTTTCCGGCACGCTGATGGCGGATTCGCCGTGCCCCGCTTGAAAGGGGTCGGGCGACGGCATTTCGGCGCCGCTGAAAAATGCCTTTTGGATGGCCCGGAGCGTATACGCCACCCCAACGACGATCCCAGCGCCGGCGATCACAGCAAGTCTTGGGAATCTCTGCCAAGCCCCGATGAGGACGCTGAGTTCGGCGACGAAGCCGCTGAATCCAGGCAGACCCATGGAGGCGAGTCCAGCCAGCACGAATGTCACGGCGGCAAACGGGAGCGCCCGGCCGAGGTGGCGAGCTTCGAGTTGATCCAGATCGCGTGTGTGTTCGCGGTCATAAATCATGCGGCCGACCACACCGAAGAGAAGTCCTGCGAGAATGCCGTGAGAGAACATTTGCAGGACCGCGCCGCTCAGGCCAATGGTGGTAACCGTCGCCAGACCGAGAAGGACAAAACCCATGTGGCTCACGCTCGAGAAGCCAACCACGAATTTGAAGTCCCGTTGAACCAGTGCCACAAGCGCGCCATAAACGATGCCAATGACCGCGAGGATACCGATCACGCCGCGCCACGCCGCCAGGCCCTCTGGAAACAACGTCATCGCCACTCGCAGGCAGCCATAAGCCCCCAGCTTCATGACCACCCCGGCGAGGAGCATTGAGGCGGCCGTCGGTGCGGCGACATGGCCGGTGGGTGCCCATGAATGAAACGGCCACAGACCCGCCAGTATCCCGAAACCTACAAACACGACCGGAAATGCCCAGAGTTGGAATTCACGGGGATACTCGAATTTTGCCAACTCCAGCAGATTGAACGTCTGCGCGCCGGACACGACATAAGCGGCGACGAATCCTGCGATCACGAGGGCACTGCCAACAAACGAGTAGAGCGCCAGTTTCATGGCCGCGTATTCCCGGTGGGTCGACCCCCAGATCGCGATCAGAAAATACTTCGGCACAATGGCGATCTCATAAAACACAAGCAGCAACAGCAGATCGAAACTGAGAAACACGCCGTAGACCCCACCAATCAACACCAGATAGAAGGCGAAGAATTCCCGCGGGCGAAGTTCGATGTTCCACGAGAAAAGTACACCGGCCGTTGCGACAACCCCGGTCAACAAAACCAGTGTCAGCGAGATACCGTCCGCCGCGAGAAAGTAATCGGCGCCCAGCGAGGGAATCCATGTTTGTTTAGCAATCACGACAATTCCACCGCCAATCGGATGCTGAAGCGCGCCGCCAACCGCCGCCAACAGTCCGGCCACGGCCATCCCCAGCGCGAGGACCCGCGGCGCCCGAAGGTTTTCGCGCGGCAACAGGAACATTCCCACCGCCCCGGCGAAGGAGAGATAAAGGGTCCAGGCAAGCATGGCAGGTCAGGGCGCGAGACGTTTCACAAATTCAACCACGGCGGGGTTCACCAACGTGAGGATCACTCCGGGTGCCAGGCCAAAGATAAATATCAGCGTCATCGACGGCACAAAAAGAGCAATCTCACCTCGGCTCAGGTCCGGAAACTTCGCCCACGCCGGATTCAACGGACCCCCGAAGACACGCTGAATCAGGGTCAAGTAAAAGACGGCGGTCATCAGCAATCCAAGTGTGGCGATGGCAGTGGAAATGGGGGCGAGCGGAAACGCACCTTTGAAAATGAGAAATTCGCCTATGAACCCATTGAGCCCGGGCAGCCCTACCGAAGCAAAAATGGCAATCCCCATTAGCCCGGCGAGCACAGGCGCGACTTGGCGCAGTCCACCGAAGTCCGCGAGAGAGCGCCGTCCGTTCGAACGTTTTTCAATCAACGCGACAAGACCGAAGAGTGTCGCAGCGGTGATGCCGTGGTTGAACAGTTGCAGCAACACTCCGCTGAGCGCAGCCGTCCGTTCTCCCGACCAAAGAGCCGCATTGGGCGATGGCTCGAGAGCGGCGCAGAGTCCCAAGAAGCAGTACCCCAGGTGATTCATCGATGAGTAAGCCAACAGGCGTTTGAGATCTTTTTGCGCGAACGCTGAAAATGCCGATGCAACGATCGTGAGCACGGCGAGCAGCATGAGTAGGCCGAGGCTGTCGCGCATTTGTTGTGGGAAGATTGGGATCAGGATGCGAAGCAACCCATAGACACCCATTTTCGACATCGCGCCGGTGAGTACCATCGTGACACTGGCGGGCGCGGTCGCGTAGGTGTCCGGCAGCCAGGTGTGGAATGGCATCACGGGCACTTTCACGGCGAAGCCGAAAAATACGCCGGCAAATAGCAACCCGCTCAAGGCACCGCTACTGAGGCCGGTCCAGTGGAGTTTCGTTTCGAGAGAGCGACCGAGTTCACCGGAACGCGCAAGGTCGGCGAGCTGGATGAAGTCGAAGCTATCGGTGGCGAAATTAACGGCCACCATGGCCAATAGAAGGGCGACACTTCCCGCGAGCGTGTAAACAAGGAATTGTGTCGCAGCGGCCCGACGGTTCTCGCCACCCCACAACTTGATAAGAAAATAGGCTGGTACAAGGCCCATCTCCCAGAAAAGGAACCAGTGGAAGAAATTTAACGCCGTGAAGGTTCCAAACAGTCCCGTTTGCACGAGCAGAAAGAGGGCGTGAAACCCACGCGGTTGGTCCGGCGCTGCCGGACTAAGCGCAAGGGCAAAGGGAATCAGAAGCGCGGATAAAAGAACCATCAGAATGCTAAGACCATCCACGGCGAGGAAGTAATCGACGTGCAGCGTTGGAATCCATTGATGGCGCTCAACGAACTGCAGACCCGTGACGGTGGTGTTGAACTGAAACACCACCAGCACGGCCTGAAGGAGCGCGAGGAGTGAGAACGCAATCGCCGATGCGCGTCCGGCGCGGGCGTTGTCCCGTCCGATGCCCCACGTCACCAACGCCCCGAGCAAGGGCGTCAGCGTCAAGATCGTAAGAAGGGGCCAACCGTTCATCGCGAAGAATCTCCCATCCACGCCAAAGCGACGATCAACAGCACCACTCCGAACGCGAGGATCCGCAGGTAGCGTTGCGCTTGACCGTTTTGCAGCCGTCCGGCCAGGCGGCCCAAACCGCGAAGGTTTTCGCAGGACACGTCAAAGCCTGAGTTAATGAAGATCTGATCAAAATAACGGCTCATCCAGGCAAGCCCCACCGTTAGGAACCCCACGAGATCCACGCATGCCGACCATCCGAATCGATCGACCCCGTCGGATAATGCCGTGACGATCCGGCTCAGTCTCAAAATGGTAATCTCGTAAAATTCATCCACGCGTAGACGTTCTCGGAGAGCGGCAAAGATCCCCGGGAAACGCTGCTCGATTGGGTCGATGGCTTCGCCGTCTCCGACCCGAGAATAGAGCGCCCAACCACTGCCCAGGCCAATAACCACCGCCATAATCGACAGTACCATGACGATCCCCGTGGCTGCATCGCCACTCCAGCCCAGGTGGAGTTCCGACAAATGCCCCGCGAGATAAGCGTCAAACCACGGCCAGACCGGCGTCGCGAATATCGAAAGCAACACTGCGCAGGCCGCCAGGCTCACGAGGGGAAGGGTCATGATCGGTGGTGATTCGTGGGGCACAAAATCATGAACGCCATCCCCTCGGCCTAGGCTGAGCTCGGTCCGCGGACGAAAAAATACGAACCACATCTGCCGCGTCATGTAGAAAGCCGTCAACACCGCGCCAGTCAGGGCCAGAATGAATGGCCCCTTCGACACAGGCCAGTTCATCGCGGAATGAAGGATTTCGTCTTTGCTCCAAAAACCCGAAAAGACGAGAGGAAAACCCGAGAGCGCCAGCATGCCGACAGCGTACGTGGTGAACGTGACCGGCATTCGCTTGCACAATCCGCCCATGCGCCGGATGTCCTGTTCCTCGTGACAGCCATGAATGACCGAGCCAGCTCCCAGGAAGAGAAGCGCCTTGAAAAATGCGTGCGTGAGCAGATGAAACATCCCCACCGCGGGCCCACCAACGCCGAGTCCGACGAACATATAGCCGAGTTGCGACACGGTGGAATAGGCAAGGATGCGTTTAATGTCCGTCTGCGCCACCGCGATGAGCGCAGCGAAAACAGCGGTGATCGCGCCGGTCCAAGTCACCACTTGCAGCGCGGTTGAGATGGGAGGCAACACGCTGTCCTGGGTGAGGCCGGTCGTGAACTGCGCATTGAACAGGGGATACATGCGTGCCACGAGGAAGACACCGGCCGTCACCATGGTCGCTGCGTGGATGAGGGCGCTGACCGGAGTGGGGCCTTCCATCGCATCCGGCAACCAGACGTGTAAGGGAAACTGACCCGACTTGCCCACGGCGCCGCAGAATAGCAAAAGCGAAATTGCCGTACTAACAAACATGCCGCCCACGGTGGTCTGGGCGACGAGCTTGGCCAGCGCACCCTGTTCGAGGCAGCCGGCGCCGTCGCTATAAAAAAGTAATGTGCCTGTTTCGTGATAGAGCCAGACGATGCCGAGCAGAAAGCCGATGTCGCCAACACGTGTGGTGATGAAGGCCTTCTTCGCCGCCGCCGCCGCGGAAGGCTTGTGATGCCAGAATCCGATGAGTAGATACGAGGCGAGGCCGACCAATTCCCAGCACATGAAGAGCATCAAGAGATTGTTCGAGATGACGAGGCCGAGCATCGCCGCGGCGAACAGCGACAGGAAGCAGAAGAATCGGGTGAAATTCTCATCGCGAGCCATATAACCGACGCTATAGATAAAAATGAGCCCGCCAACGAACGTGATCATAACGAGCATGGAAGCCGTCAACGGATCCAGAACCCAACCGAGTTGTAGTAACGTCTCGCCGAACTGGAACCACGGGAAATTGTGGACCTGCCGCTCGGTGTGTTCACCGAGTGTCATCGCAAAGCCACCGCAGGCGATAAGAAATGCCACCGCCATTGAACCGATGGACAGCGTCGCTGCAAGCCGACGTTGGGGCCGCTGGAGCAACGCGCCCAGTCCCGCCGCCAGCAATGGCAGCGCGGGAATCAACCAGAGGTTTCGAATGATCCAAGTCATGCGGCAATTCCACTAATCGATGTCGCAAAAGCAAAGCCGCGGAGCGGCCTCATCTCCCAGCCGCGGAGCGGCGTCAGATCGTAGCTCAGGGCGTGAGCCGTGGGATAGAGATCACAAGTAATCCAAGCCCCGGCAGGGGCGACAGAGCGGGAAGACGTCACCACTCGTGCGAAATTCTCTGCCGCCCTTCCGGGGCTCGCGTGCTTCGCGCGCCGATACCCACGGCTCACGCCGTGGGCTACTCTTTGACGCCGTTCCGAGCCTTCGGATTGTAACGTGCTTTTCATCCATTCAACTTGTTCACTTCATCCACGTTGCTCGTCCGCAAGTGCCGATAGATCGAGATGATCAGAGCGAGGCCGACGGCGGCTTCGGCAGCCGCGACAGCGATAGCAAAAATAACGAACATTATGCCGGTCAATGCCTCGGGATTCCCGCCGTAACGCCAGAAGGCCAGAAAATTCAAGTTCGCCGCGTTGAGCATCAGTTCGATCCCGACGAGGACGAGGATGGCGTGGCGGCGGACCAGCGCGCCAGCCAAACCCACACTGAATAACATGGCCGACAGCAGCAGATATTGATGCAGGGGATTCATCAGGACAGCGTTGAATCGTTGATTCGCCTAGCCACAGAATAGGTCGCTCTGTGCCAATCCATTCTACGATCTCGAGATTTTACCGGTTTTCTCATTTTAATCCTTTCCTTTCGTGCAGCGCGATGATGACGGCCCCGATCAAAGCCGCCGTTAGAAGTAGACCCATGACTTGCAGCGGCAGCACATACTCGGCGACCAGCTTTCCGCCAATATTTTTTACGACGAAAGAGACATCGAGGGAAGGGTTTCCGGTAATTTCCGTGAGCGCTTTAGACTTGATCACGGTCCAAGCCAGCGTGGCAAAAACGGCTCCAGCGATGATCAAACCGGACCACGGCGCGAATGTGATGCGTCCGGCGGGAGCCTCGGTGCCGCGCGTCAGCAGGATTGCGAAGACGATCAAAATAGAGACAGCGCCGACATAGACGAGAATCTGGATCCACCCGATGAACTCGGCGTCGAGTCCCAAATAAATCAAGGCGAGTCCAACGAGGGACACCGCTAGACAAAGTGCGGAGTGGACGAGATTTCGCAAGGACATGGCGGCAACTGCAGCACCGATGATGAGTCCAGAGAGAATGGCAAAGGAAAGGCTCACGAGGATTTAGTGTGTCAACGCTTTAACTCGCATAGCGGTAGGTGCGAGGGCGAAATTTCGCCTCAAATCCCCGGCCAAGAATCCAATAGGAGAACGTGAGCAAGATCGCGCCGAGCAACCAGCGAAGCGCGGGATTCCACGAATTGGTAAAATGCCAGAGGGCCGCCACCACCAGATTAATCAGCGTCATCGGCAAGAGGAATTTCCAGGCGAAATTCATGAGCTGATCGAGGCGCAGCCGGGGAAGCGTTCCGCGCAGCCAGATGAAGAAGGCAATCATCAGAAAGAGTTTGAAAAAGAACCAAAACCAGGACGGCATCCAGTTCAGAAACGTGAACGGCGACAGCCATCCGCCCAGAAATAGAGTAATACCGAGTCCGCTGATGGCGAAAAGTCCGAGGTATTCGCCAAGAAAGAAGAGGGCGAACTTGAAGCCCGAATATTCGGTGAAGTAGCCTGCGACAAGTTCCGATTCGGCCTCCGGGAGGTCAAAGGGCGTGCGGTTGGCCTCGGCACAGGCGGCGATTAGAAAGAGCCAGAAACCGGCGAATCCCCAGGGCGTAAATACGTGCCACCCGTGGAGGAATCCGAAATTGACCCCGGACTGACGCTCCACGATCGTGACCAGCGAGAGCGAGCCCGCCATCATTACCACGGTGAGCGACGACAGGATCAGTGGAATTTCGTAGCTGATCATCTGAGCTATCGCCCGCATGGCGCCGAGCAGGGAATATTTGTTGTGGCTCGACCAACCGGCCATAAAAACACTGAGCTCGGTCGCGGCACCGGCGGCAAAAAAGAACAGCAGACCCGTTTCCCTCAAATCGAGCGCAGCCATGTTCCGACCCACGGGCAGCACGGAGAACGCGAGCAACACCGGGACGAGGAGGACGAAAGGCGCAAGGAAATGAACCACGCGATCCGCCTCGCGCGGGACGATGTCCTCCTTGGTCAGTGATTTGATGCCATCGGCGGCGAACTGGCCGAACCCCGCGAGACGAAGTTTCGGGAGCCACGGAAAAAGTGTGGGGAGCCGCGGAAGCCCAACCCGGTTCGGCCCGGGCCTGTTTTGAATGCGGCCAAGACCCTTTCGTTCAAGAACCGTGGTGAGAGCAAACAGCAACGGAAAGACCAGCACGATCGCCGTGACGGAAATCAGGATCGAAACCAACGGCTGCAACCCTTCCGGTAGAAACGCGACAACCCCGTGCTTGAGGTGGACGAAAATTTGGTCGATTTGTTCCATTCCAGAGGGTGCTTACATCGGTAGGTTTGGAGGCCCCAGCGCGGGCGGAATGGTGACGGCCTCCGGCGACGAAGCTAGAGGCCGGGGAATCCCCGCTTCCGCTTTGGCCTTGGCATCGGCCGCCGCTTTGGCCTCAGCCTTTGCCTTGTCCGCGGCGAGGGCGGCATCCGACACAGCGGCGTCGGTGGGGTGAATCTCCTGAAAATGGCTGTTGGGCTTGGCGAGCTGGCCCTTGTGGAGAAGAAGCTGACCGAAGCGGTCGCTGGTGCTTAGCTCGAACTCCGTATCCATCTTGATCGCCTCGAACGGGCAAACCTCGACACAAATCTGACAGCTCATGCAGACGGAAAGATCAATATCGAAAGTCGCCGGATAGAACTGCGGTTTGCCCACATGATCGGGCTTCTTGTCCTTGCTTTTAACGATGAAAATGCACTGCGGGGGACATTCCTTTTCACATATCTGACAGGAGACACAGCGGAGACCCTTCATGGCGTCGTCACCGTCGAAAACAAGAAATGGAAACTGACGCGTGTTTTCAGCCAGCGTTTGGCGCTCGTCGGGATACTCGATGGTGGTTAGCCCCGATTCATCGATGTAAGAGCCGACGAAGTTTTTCGCCGTCTCCGCGAGACCTTTGAGGATGCCGGAGCCAAGCATAGCGTCAGTTCATAGAAAAGGGTTCACCGGTCCACCTCACCAAGCACAATATCCACACTGCCGAGGGTAACTACGGCGTCAGCGACGGACTGGCCGAGACACATGTCCTCGAGGATTGTCAGGTTGATGAGGCTGGGCGGACGGACCCGGTAGCGATAGGGGTTCGGGCTTCCGTCGCTGATGAGATAAAAGCCGAGCTCGCCTTTGGGCCCTTCGATTCGGCCGTACGCCTCTCCCACTTTCGGGCGAAAGCTCCGCAGCTTTGCCTTGGGATCGATGATAGGGCCGCCGGGAACCTCTTTGAGCGCCTGCTGAAGAATCTTCAGCGACTCGCGAATTTCCAGCAATCGAATCATGTAGCGATCATAAACATCGCCCTGTTCCCCGAGCGGGATGCGAAACTCGAAGCGATCGTAAATACCATAGTGATCGACTTTGCGGATGTCGTAATCCACGCCGCAGGCACGGAGCATTGGGCCGGTCACCCCGGCGCTGATGGCAAGTTCGCGCGGCAGGCGGCCGACCCCCTGGGTGCGTGCCAGGAGGATTTCGTTCGTATTGAGCAGCGCTTCGTAACTATCGAGAAACTGAGGAAAATCACCGACGATTTTCCGCACCCGATCAAGCCAGCCCGGAGGCAAGTCGCAACGGCAACCGCCAAACCGCATATAGTTGCACATCATCCGCGCTCCGGTCAAGGATTCGAAGAGGTCGAGGATTTTTTCGCGTTCGCGAAAGGCGTACATTAGGGGCGTGCCGAGCGCGCCCATGTCCTGAAGTAGAAATCCGCAGACGCTGGTGTGATTTTGCAGGCGAGTGAGTTCGGCCGTGATGACGCGGATGAACTCGGCCCGTTCCGGCACCTGCAGGCCGGCCAACTTTTCCACAGCCAGCGCGTAGGCCCAGTTGTTGGTGAGGGAGCAAAAATAATCCAACCGGTCGGTGTAGGGCATCGAGCCCAGGTAACTCGTGTTTTCAGCAATCTTCTCGTGGTTGCGATGGAGATATCCAAAAACCGGCTTGAGCTTCACGACCGTCTCGCCGTCCAGCACGACATCCATGCGAAACACACCGTGGGTCGAGGGATGCTGCGGACCCATCGCGACTTCGAGCAGCTCCCCATCAAGCTCAGAGCCTTCGGGCGAGGTCTTTGGAACGACTTCGTAATTCCGGGGAGCGGGAGATTCGGTGGCAACGCTCATGCCAAAAAAGATTCAACCAAGCCGCCAAGATTGCCCTGCCTCCGTTCGTTTAACGATTCCCGCTTCACAGTGTGCCTTTTGCGGCCTGATGCCTCTTTGATTTCTCGAGTACGTCATCGTGCGGCGTCGGCTCGTATTCGTAATCGTCCGGTTCGCTGTAATCTTTGCGCATCGGATGATCCCTGAACTCGTCCCACATCAAAATACGGCGCAGGTCGGGATGACCGTCGAAAACCACTCCGAACAGGTCATAAACCTCGCGCTCTTGGAATTCGCAACTTCGCCAGACCGGAGTGAATGAGGGCAACTGCACCTGGTCTTTGCGATTTCCGGTCCGCAACCGAAGGATCAACGGCCCATGCTTCATCGCCATTGAATACAGGTGATACACCCCTTCGAGAAATCCGGGACGGGCGGTCTTGGTCACCTCATCAACTTCCTTCTCCACGCCATCGATGACTTTCTTGACCTTAACCTTCGAGGTGATTTCCGTGTCCGGCCAATCCACACCGGTCATGTTGGAGCAGTAGTCGAACCGCAATTGCGCATCATCCCGGAGAAACCTGGCCAAGGCGACGGCGTGGGCGTTATCCAGAAGCAGTGAATGCTGGCCGGATGGGCTCTCGTTGGGAAGGATCTCCAATTTCGCCCCAGGAACTGCCGCTTCGAGGCGGATTTTGATTTGCTCCAAGGATTCCATCAGGGGTCTTTTGGCGATTTCTCCAAACTAACGGACCACCTGCGTCGGTTTCCACAACAGCGGATTCATCGCCGGCACGATGTCATGCTCGCCAAATTGCGGCACGGGAAATTCACTCGGGGCGTCCGCATCCAGATGACGCGGTCGGTTTGGCCCCGTCAACGCCTCAATTTCTATCTTTTTTTGCAGCGTGATCAAGGCATGCAACAACGCCTCAGGCCGCGGAGGGCAGCCAGGAATATGGATATCCACAGGCAGGAGACGGTCGATTCCCTTGAGAACGTTGTACCCCTGTTTGAACGGTCCGCCCGAGATCGCGCAGGCGCCCATGGCGATGACATATTTGGGCTCAGGCATCTGGTTGTAGAGGCGTACCACCTGCGGGGCCATCTTTTTGGTAACGGTGCCAGCCACAATCATCAGGTCGGCCTGGCGTGGCGACGGCCGGAATACCTCCGAACCAAAGCGCGCGATATCCCACTTGGCCATGCTAGCCGCCATCATCTCAATCGCGCAGCAGGCGAGGCCAAAGGAGAGCGGCCAGACGGAATTGCCGCGGCCCCAGTTGTAGAGCTCCTGGAGCGTTGTGAGGACGACGCCCTGTTTTGCCAGTTCGTTCTTAAGACCTTCTTCAATCATACGGGGTGCGCGATAAAATGGACTCGACATTGCCGCTCGAGTGTCTTGCTGGGCATCACTTCCAGTTAAGGACTCCTTTCATCCAGGCCCAGGCGAGCCCCTCGACCAGCAGGAGCACAAACAACATCATCGCCAGGAATGCACTGACCGATAGCTCCAGAAATTTCACCGCAAACGGCAGCAAGAACACCATTTCGACATCAAACACGAGGAACAAGATGCCGTAGAGATAGTATTCTGCCTTGAAGCGCACCATCGGATCCCCCTTGGATTCAACCCCGCATTCGTAGGTCGCATTCTTCTCCGGTCCGGGTTTCTGAGGGGAAAACCTCACCGCCCAGAGCCGGGCCAACCCCAGGGGAACCAACGGGAAAGCCACCGCGACGACAAAGAAAACAGTGAGGAAAAGATACGGCTGATATTCAGCGGACATCGTTCAAGGCTTTTTACAAATAGCATCAACTCCGATAGAATTAACTCCGATCGGCACCAAAATACCCAACTATCACGGCACTAGGGAACACGCCCCACTCCAATTCTCGCCACGCTCGGGTCCCCTCTGATGGACGAACGCACGTTACTCCTTGCAGGCTAATTTTTTCCAGCAGCCGAGCACAAGGCAAAAAAAGAATTGTGCCCTAAGAAAAAGAGACCCCCGGCGCGCCCCCATGACCCTCGGTGGAGTCAAAATCAGCCTCCGGGGGGCATCGGACCGGGCGCGGCGACAAGTCCCTCGTGGAGAAAGCCGCAGGATGCCGCTGAATGCTCTTTCATTTTCCGGCTGCTACTTTGTAGCATCGACATCGTGAAACCGGCCGTAGATTTTCCACTGCTGTCTGGCGTGATCGCTTCCACACAGCGTTCGCATATCGTCTGGACATCGGCGGGAACGGCGAGGACTGCTCCGGCGATTGCGGATCAAGCCCGGCCGGCCATCGAAACGTTTGAGCAAATACGGGGTGGAATCAGAGAAAACTCGACGGAAGCTCGCCGCTGTTGCAATTACACTGGAAATTTATGAATGGCTCAACACTACTGACTGAAGCAACCTGCGACATGCGCCCGGTTCGGGCTGGCCGGACGAAGCCCAAGTACCCCGGTGTCCGCGTGACCTGCAACGGCAACCAATTGGTCGCGCAACACGTCGAGACGCGCATTACGGAGGGAGGAGTGTACTATCCCATCACGCCGTCCACCGAGGGGGGGGAAATTTACCAGGCTTCCTATGCGCAGGGCGAACTCAACGTCTGGGGTATCCAGAAAATCGCCGTTGAGACCGAGGGCGAACACGCGGCACAGGGTGGGGCGACCGCCTTCGCAGTCACGGGGCGCCGCACGGTAAATTTCACTTCCGGTCAGGGCATCGTGTATGCGATGGAGCAGTACTACCACGCACCGGGCAAGCTCTCGACGATGGTCATCCAAGTCGGCGCGCGCGCGCTGACAAAGCAGGCGCTAAACGTCCATTGCGGTCACGACGACTTCTACGCCGCGCTCGACACAGGCTGGACGATGCTGATGGCAAAGGATGCCCAACAGGCCGCCGACCAGGGCATCATTCTCCGCAAGGTCAATGAGTTGTCCCTGAATCCAGGGATGAACATTCAGGACGGCATGCTCACCACGCATTCGGAGCGCATGTATCTCGCTCCCGAGGCCGAGCTGCTCCGCGAGTTTCTCGGCGCGCCGGATGACATGATTGATTGCCCCACGCCCGCGCAACGAGAGCTGTTTGGCCCGAAACGCCGCCGCCTGCCGCAGATGATGGATCTCAAAAATCCTATCCTGCTCGGCCCCGTTCAGAACCAGGAGCATCACATGAACGGCGTTGTCGCGCGCCGGAACAATTTTAACGAACCCATCCTTGGCTTACTCGAAGAGGCTTACGCTGAGTTCGGCCGGCTCACGGGCCGGCACTACGGTCTGCTCACGGAATATAAGACCGAGGACGCCGAGACCGTGTTCGTCTCGCTCGGTTGCGCGTCAGACAACATCGAGGCCGCGTGCGATTTTCTGCGCGAGCAGCGCGACGCGACGGTCGGCTCGATTCACATTAACGTCCTCCGCCCGTTCCCAGAGGCCGCCGTCATTAATGCGCTGCGTGGCAAGAAGAATGTCATCATCCTCGAACGTACGGACGAAGGTCTCTCGGGCGACAACCCGCTTGCGCGCGACATCCGCGTGGCCCTCGGCAAGGCCAACGAGGCTGTCAAATTCGGCGGTGTGCTGCCGGAACTCACGCCGGAGGAAACTCCGCGCCTTTTTCGCGGCGCTTACGGCATTGGTTCGCGCGATTTTCGTCCGGAACATACGCTCGGCGCGTATGAATTTGCCACCGGCCAAGGCCAACGCGCGGATGGCAAGAGTGCCGCGGATGGCGAGACGTATTTTGTGCTCGGCGTGAACCACCCCTACGCGGTCATCAGCAAGGCGACGCCCTCGTTGTTGCCCGACAAGGCCATCGCAGTGCGATTCCACTCCATCGGGGGTTGGGGAATGATTACGACGGGCAAGAACCTTGGCGAACTCGTCGGCGATTTCGGCGAATACATTTCTGAGCGCGATGCGGTGCGAGATGACGACGGATTTCTTGTGGAGAAGTTGTTCATCATGGCGAATCCGAAATACGGCTCGGAGAAGAAGGGCGCGCCCACGAATTATTACCTCACCCTCGCGCCTCAGCCCATCAAGGTGAACTGCGAGTTGAATCACGTGGACGTGGTACTCTGCTGCGACCCAAAGGCGTTCACGCATACCAATCCGCTCGATGGGTTGAAGAAAGGCGGCAGCTTCGTCTGGGAATCGAGTGACACAGCGGAAACCGCCTGGACGCGCATTCCCGCAAAACACCGGCAATTCGTGAAGGAGAATAACATCCGCGTGTTCATCCTTCCTGGCTTCGACATCGCGCGGAGGGCAACGAACAAGCCCGAGTTGCAGCTGCGCATGCAGGGTAATTCATTTCTGGGCGCGTTCTTCCGCGTCAGTCCTTTCCTCCAGGAGTTCGACATCAGCGAGGAAAAATTCCACGAGAGCGTGCGGAAGCAGTATCAGAAGAAGTTCGGGCGCTTCGGGGACGCCGTGGTCACCTCGAACATGGAGGTGATGGAGCAGGGTTTCGCGCGTGTGCAAGAAATCCAATACGGCGAATCCACAGCCGCCGACCGTTCTTCCATGCGTAATCCGCCTGTGGCACCGCTCGGCGAGCACCACCTGCTCCCGACCGCTGGCTGCGGTTCGGCGTGCAAGGGCGTTCCCGCGCCGCTGGCTCAAGGCGTCCGCGCGCCGTTCCAGATGCTGGCCAAGTTCGATAGCGAATTCCGCGCGGGCCTCGGCTACCACCAGCCGGCGGGCGCGTTTGCCTCGGTCGGCGTAATGGGGCCGGGCACGGGCGCGACTCAGTCCAAGTATAACGCGCGCCGTGAGACGCCGGTCTATATCGCGGAGAATTGCACGCAATGCATGGAATGCATCACCGCGTGCCCCGACACCGCGCTCCCGAACACGTCGCAGGAAATTTCCACCGTGCTCAGGACCGCCGCGATAAATTACGTGAGCGACCTCGCTGAGCGGAAAAAACTGGTCGTGGAAATTCCCGGCATCGAACAGCGAGCCCGCGCGAAGATGAGCGATTCGGTGAAGACTCGATCGAACCTGCCGTTCAAGGACATCATTCGCGACGAAGTCAACGGGCTCGCGGGTATTGAGGACAAATCCAAGGCGGAATTCACCGGCATCATCGAGAAACTGCCACTCGCCTACAGCAATGTTCCCGCGATCTTCCGGTCCCTCGAACAAAAGACGCCCGGCGCGGGTGGTGTGTTTTCCATTTTCGTCAGCGACCTCTGCAAGGGCTGCGGCGAATGCGTGCAGGTCTGCGGAGACCACGACGCTCTGCGCATGACGACCGAGACGGAGGAGTTAAACGCGGACTTGACGACCGCACAGATTTTCTCGCGCCTCCTGCCCGATACCCCCCAGAAGTTTCTCGGTCTCTACAACGACTCCGACGCCGCAAACTCGCGCGAAGCCGCTCTACGCAATCACCTCATGGTGCGACGTAATTACGAGGCGCTCGTCTCCGGCGACGGTGCCTGCGCCGGCTGCGGCGAGAAGAGCATCCTGCGCGCGTGCGCCAGTGTAACCGAGGCCTACATGCGCCCGCTCTACCACAGGAAGGCGGACCGTCTCCGCGCAAAGGCGAACCGCCTGGAGAATGAAGGCGCGGAGAAACTCGCCGCACTCAAGGCTCGCAGCGAGGCGGAGTATCAGTTGTTTCGCAAGACCTTTGCCCATGTCATCGCCGGCCTCGGGGGCGAAAACGACGAAGACACCGCCAGGCGAATCGCCGATTATGAGTCCAAGCAGGGCATGATCAGCGACGCCCAGCTCATCAGCGGCATCGTGGCCGTGCTGCGCCAGGACGCCTTCAACCATCGTGATCTCCAATCCGTGGATGGTCGCCGCGCCAATGGCATGTCCGTGATGATGATGGGCGCCAGCACCGGATGTAACACGGTCTATGGCTCCACTCCGCCCTCCAATCCGCATCCGTATCCGTGGATGAACTCACTTTTCCAGGACGGCGCGACCATTTCGTGGCTGCTGGCCGAATCGCTCATTCTCAACCACGCGCGCCGTTCCGTGGTTCCAGAGCGATTGACGGACGCGCTGCTCGATCGCACCGAACAGATCGCGAGCGAGGCGGAGTACTTCACGCTCACGCATCTCGAAGACACGCTCATGACCGACCAGGAAATTCGCGAATTGCCGAAGATGTGGGTCATCGGCGGCGACGGTGCGCTCGGCGACATCGGTTTCCAAAACGTTTCGAAGGTGATTCTGCAAAACCGGCCGAATGTGAAGATCCTGATGCTCGACACCCAGGTTTACTCCAACACCGGCGGCCAGAACTCTGATTCATCCACCATGCTCGGGGGCTACGACATGAACCAGTTCGGCATCGCATCCCAGGGCAAACTCATTGAGAAGAAGAACGTCGCCGAAGCGTTCACCAGCGGCCACGGCTCACCGTACGTGGCGCAAGTTTCTGTCGCAAACTCCGCGAAGCTCTACAAATCGATGCTGGATGGCCTCGAGTATCGCGGCACCGCGTTCTTCCAGTGTTATACCACGTGCCAACCCGAGCACGGTGTCGGCGACAACATGAGCGCCGACCAGGCCAAAATGGTCCGCGACGCCCGCGGCATGCCGGAGTTCGTCTTCAACCCACGCAAGGGCGAAACTTCGCAGGAGGCCTTTGACCTCAAGGGCAATCCGAATCAAGACCGGGACTGGTGGCGCACGAAATTTGCGGCCACCGGCGAGGAATACAACTTCAACGTCGCGCACTGGGCGTTGTCCGAAGGCCGTTTCCGCAAGCACGTGAAAAGCATTACCGAGGACGAAGCGCAGAAGCTCGTCCATTTCGATGACATGCTCCTCTTCATTACGCAAGACGACGTCATTCACCGCCGGGTTTTCGACCAGAGCCACCGCAGCTTTGTACCGAATTTCGGTTGTGCCATAAAAGCTGAGGTGAACGGAAAGCTAAAGCACTACGCCGTGTCGCGGCAGATGGTCCTATTCGCTGTCGAGCGCCGCAAAGCATGGCGCATGCTCCAAAGCAAGGCCGGCGTCGTCAACAAGGACTATCTCGTCCAAAAAGCTATTCTAGGCCGGTTGGACAAGGGAGAACTCGCGCTGGCTGACGCCAAGCCGAAGGCGGGTGAACTTCAGGCGGCGGAATTGGCCAAATTGAAACCATAAACCCCTTCCAAAGGGATTTTGCCTTCCCTACCGACATAACTGAGGTTGGGAGCCTGGCGTCGATCAATGATTGATCCGATTCATTGCTTCCGCGTCTTGCCCGTGAGATCCCCATCGTCCCAGCCCCGCCGACTGTGATACGCCCACCAGTCTATCTCATCAGGCGACCGTTTCTCCAGGCCGGCGTGCCCGTCGGCGAAAACGAGGTTGATACTATCCTTGTGAGCCGAACGAAGCGGTTCCCAATAAGGCATCTCCCATAAAAGAACGGCTCGCGACGAGCTGGCGGCGCTTGTGGTCTTTCGACCGCTCACTGGGCGATCTGTGATATAGGCGGCGCCTGCTTTATCCAGATAGATATGATTCCACACATAGGTCACGTTATCGTTGTCTCGATAGAACGTCGCGACGGCACTGAGGGTGTTACCGATCTGTGGGTCGATCAGCTTCGCGGCGGTAGGGCACGTATAGGTGCCCTTTGAGGGCGGACTTCTGACCACGGCGGTGTAATTCGTGGGTTTGTTCGCATTGGTACCAATGACGGATACAAGGAGATCCGGCAGCCACTTACCCTCCACATTCAATGCATGGTCACCGCCCCACCGGCGCCCCCAATTGCGGCAAAGGGGGAATCTATCCTGCGAGTCGTTTGCGTACATCATCACCCCGAGCCCGATCTGTTTCTGGTTGTTCAGGCAATAGGACTTTTCGGCCTGCGACTTCGCCCGTGCCAAAGCGGGAAGGAGCATCGAAGCGAGGATCGCGATAATGGCAATGACAACGAGCAGTTCGATAAGGGTAAACCCCGCAGTTCGACAGGAAGAAGTTTTCATGGTTGATCTTCACGGACAATTCATGAGACATCACCGTTTGTCCAAACAAAATACCAACCTGACCGTCCGTACAATTTGTTGCAGAAGGATTTTGAGACTCGTTGTGAGGAGTGGCCTGGGCAATCGACAGAAATTAGATCAACTGCCGGCGCGCGCGGGACAACTTGTTCCGCATGCACCCCATCTCCATGAACCGTCGCCCCGTAGTCGCGGACGGGAGTCCGCGTCCGGAGATTGGCCATTCAGGAACCGGGCACCCCAGCGGGCCGCAATAGTTTAGCCCTAGGCTGGATTCTCGCGGCCCGTTGGGCCGTGAATGTTGCCAGGAATGGCGAATCTTCAGTCGCGGACGGCAGTCCGCTCAAATTTCTTACCTGTAGCGGCACCAGGAAAAAACCTCCGTTCACCTGAACCAAAACGATATCGCGTCGGACCGCCGAATGTTTCATTCTGTCCCCATGATCATCATCACCGATCCACGGTGTACCGAGTATCGAACGTTGGGACATCCCGAAAAGCCGACGCGCGTATCCCGGACGGTCGACGCACTCCGAAACCAAAAGGTGCTTTCGATCGAATGGGTCGAGCCTGAACTCGCACAAGACACCCAACTATTGCGAGCCCACCCGCAGAGCCATCTCGACCGGCTTCGTGTCCCCCAGGATTTCGACGGAGATACGACAGCGCATCCCGGCATCGATGAACACGCACGCCGCAGCGTCGCGGGTGGTCTAAGGGCGGTTGAAGTCGCGCGTCGAGGAGAGATTCCCTTCAGTCTCCTCCGTCCACCGGGCCACCACGCGACAAAGAATCAAGCGATGGGCTTTTGCTATCTAAGTTCGATGGCGATCGCCGTATTGGAGGCACTTGCCACCGGTTCAAAACGCGTAGCGGTTCTCGATTTTGATGTGCATCACGGGAACGGCACCGAGGACGTGTTGCGGGACCAGCCGGGCGCCTTGTTTTGTTCCATACATCAACATCCGTGTTACCCGGGGACAGGGACCACGAATATCGGCAGCAATTGTTTCAACTACCCGCTCGTTCCCGCCACACCGCGGGCGAACTGGATGAGAACCATTCTCCAGGCCCTGGAACGGATTGCCGCTTTCAAACCGGATCTCATCGGCGTGAGTGCCGGATTCGACGCCTATGCCCGAGATCCCCTCGCCAACGGCACACTTGAGAAAGAAGATTTCCGATCGATCGGGGCGGAGCTAAGGAAGCTGTCGATTCCAACTTTCAGCATCCTTGAAGGCGGCTATAGCGTTGATCTTCCTGAACTGATTCTCCACTACCTTCTCGGCCTGGCTGGTAAGTGAAAGACAATGATGTCGCCGCTCAGCCGCCGAATGGCGGACGAAATCGCCGCAAGCGGTGGTGTCCTCCGTTTCGATCGTTTCATGGCGCGCGCCCTCTATGAACCAGGGCTTGGGTATTACGAAAGACCCGATACAAACGTCGGGCGCCGGGGGGATTTTTTTACCAGTGTCGCCGTCGGCGCCGTATTTGGGGAGCTGCTCGCCTTTCAATTCTCGCGCTGGTGCGACGCGCTAAGGTCGCCAGCCGCTGAACCCCTGCGACTGGTGGAGGCCGGAGGCCATGACGGTCAGCTCGCTGAAGACATACTGTCCTGGCTTCAAGAATGGAGGCCCGATCTTCAGGAGAAATTTCGCTATACCCTGATCGATCCGTCCCCCATCCGGCAGGCACGGCAACGTGCGCGGCTTGTTAATTTTGAGGGTCAAGTGGATTGGTGGGCTGCCATCCAACCGTTCTCCGGCATCGTATTCGCCAATGAACTGCTGGATGCATTCCCCGTCCGCCGATTCGGTTGGGATCGGCCGCAGCGGCGTTGGTTCGAATGGGGCGTTGCTTCCCGAGACACGGAACCCTTCTTTGTGTGGGCTCGGCTTCCGGGTGGGTTAGACTCGCCAGTCGGATCGCTGCCTGACTCCGTTCTGGGCATGATCCCGGATGGTTTTATCGTTGAGCAATCGCCCGCCGCCGAAGCGTGGTGGCGGGCGGCCGCCGATTGCCTTACCGATGGATGGCTGGTCACGGCTGACTACGGCACTCGGCGGGATCTTCCGCTCGATCCGGATCGGCCCGAGGGAACGCTACGAGGCTACCGCAATCATAAAGTGACGCGGCAAGTTCTCGATAAACCTGGCGAACAAGACCTCACGGCTCATGTCAACTTTGATCACCTCCGCCAAGCCGGTGAAGCATCGGGTCTGCAGACGGCTTACCTGGAATTTCAGGAACGGTGGTTGAATCGGATTTTTGCGGCAACGAGCGCCGTGGAAAATTGCTTTACGCCCTGGACTCCCCAACGAGTTCGGCAGTTCCAAACCCTCACTCACCCTGGGCACCTTGGCCGGGCATTTTCGGTATTGGTGCAACGGCGCCCGGTGCAACAGCAGTCAGCGATCCTGAATTTACCTCCCATCGAATAATTTCACGGCCGAGTTCGCGCGGCCAGTTTTCCTCGGTGCACGTCATGAACACCTGGCCGCCTGCTCGATGGGCCTGTTGCAGGAGCGGCACGAGGCCGGCCCGCCGCTGCGCGTCGAGTTCCCCCATCACATCGTCGATCAACAAGACCGGCGGGGTCCCGTGAATCCCCGAAAGGTACTCCGCCTGTGCCATCTTCAGCGCGAGGGCAATCGTCCGCTTCTGACCTTCGCTGGTGAACTGAGCCGCCGCCCGATCGTCAAGCATCAGTTCCACATCATCGCGGTGCGGGCCAAGCAGCGTGGTCCGCAACACCCGTTCCCGTCCCCGGGATTGTCTCAATTCGAGTAGAAAATCGGCTTTAATACAGGGACGATATTCAAGTTTCAAATCTTCGGAATCCTGCGAGACTCGTCTATGTGCCAGTCGGGCGAGGGGGGAAATGCGGGGAACTAATTCCCGGCGCGCCGACATTAATTCGTTGCCGAGTTCGACAAGGCCGCGAGTGAACCCATCGAGTTGCGCGTCATCTGCCACGGACTGCTTGAGCAATGCGTTACGGGAGCGCAAGGCCTGGGTGTAGCGGAGCAGCAACGAGAGGTACCCGGGGCGCGTTTGCGCGAGAAGGAGATCGAGGAACCGCCGGCGAATCCGCGGAGCACCTTTCACGAGCTGCAAATCTTCTGTGCAAAATACCACCGCACGGAGCGTCCCTAGATATTCGCTAAGCTTGCGCACAGGACGCGCATTCAACGTCAATTGCCGCTCGTGCGGCGACCAATACGCCTTGATTTCGTGTTCCCCTGCCCCGACCACGGTGCCACCCGCGAAGTACCCTTTCGCACCGTGCCGAATCATCTGACCACCACCCACCCCACGAAAAGACCGCAACGTTGCCAACAGGTAGATTGCCTCAAGAATATTGGTCTTCCCCTGAGCGTTTCGACCGAGGAACAGATGGAATCCGGGCACGAACTCAGCATCCAACTTCGCGTAATTGCGAAAGTCGCGCAGACGAAGACGGGCGAGATGCACACGGGAGCTTGAGGGTGTCCAGGGTCGATTGTCGAACGGGGAGAAACGAGTGGTAGAGTGGCATGGGCCATCGCTGGAGACTGATTCTCCCTCTCCAGGGAGAGCGTTCGGGAGAGGTCGGGCGTCTTACTTTTTCCAAATGAGAACTGCTAGTTTTCTGGAGCCACTGGCCTGGGGAAAACGGTGCCACCGCTACGCTCTGCAACTGGAGTCCAAAACTCCAAAGGGTTTTCCACCGCTTTGAGAGCGTATACAATCGTGCCTTCCATTTGACACCTCCCAGTCCATGCGGTTCTCTCTCTTCCATGTCGTTGGCGGGAAAAAAGCTCGGACTCCTTATCTCGGCCCAGCCCGATTCGAACTCCTTTTCCAACGGGGTCCGTTTCGCCGCCGCCGCACTCGGCCGGGGTCTGGACGTCTATCTTTACTGTCTCGATGACGCCGTGGCTGGAGTCGGCCGCCCGGAACTGCAGGCACTGCGCCCACGCGGACTCAAATTGTACGCATGCGCCTACGGAGCTCACAGTCGGAACCTCCCGGTCGATGACATGGCCGCTTACGCCGGACTTACCGTCGTCAGCGACTTCATCGCCAGCACGGACCGCTTTGTGAGTTTCAATTGAGCGATTCGCCGCTTTGCTCACGAGATGAAACCCAAGGTCCTCTTCATCGTGGAATCAGATCCCCGCAACAGTGGCCGTCCGGCAGAAGCCATTCGAGTCGCCGCCGGTGTCGGCACGTGGAAGAAGGCGGAGATTCATCTCCACTTACGGGGAGCCGCGATACTGGGCTTGGGGGAATGGGTCGACGACCTGGTGGACGAAGATAATTTCACGCGGTACCTGCCGATCGTCGGAGAATCAGGCGAGCCGGTGACCGTTGAAACGGGATCCCCGTTTGTCGCCGACCTCGGCACGAGCGCCATCCCACACACACCGATCACCGCCGACCAACTCGCTGCCCTCGCCGCCCAGTCTTCCAGCGTCCTTCGGTTCTAGCCATGCCCGTCCTCCTCCATATTCTGAACCGGCCCGCCGACACGCTGGTGGAGGAGATCCTCGCAGCCCAACGAGACGACCCACTCAATACGGTAGTGGTCATCGATCTCACCCAACCGGACGCGGACTTCGATCGACTCGTTGATCAGGTTTTTGCGGCCGATTCCGTCGCCAGTTGGTGACAAAAAAACGGGGCGACCTCCAAGAGCCGTTCCGTCCAACGGACTTCAGTGCAGCATGGGTCTTGGATTACCGGCCCGCGTCAGTTCAGCCTCCAAATCCAGATAGTAATCCAGCCTGCGGTCGGTCTCTGCTTCATCAATATGCCGAGCCATGATCAGATACGCGGCATAATGATTGCCTTCGGACTCCACCAGGCTTTCGTAGAACGCAGCCAGTTCGAGGTCGATATCGACGAGCTCACGACCCAGTAGTTGAAACTTCTCACAACTCCTCCCCTCAATGAGCGCACAACAAATCAAGTGATCGATCACCTGGGGTTGAACCCCCGTCCGAATGGACCGCATCAACCCAGTGATCCACGGGCTCGGAATTGGCTGTCCAAAGGGAATCCCTCTCTTTTTCAGCAATCGAAGCACGAGTTCAAAATGCTGAAGTTCTTCAATGGCAATGGCGTTCAGTTCGTGCACACAATCAAACAACAGCCGGAATTTTTCGAGATTGATCGCCGCTGTCGCCGCCTTTCGCTCAAGATGAGCATGGTCAACCAACACCGCAGGCAGATCTGCCCGCAATCGTGGAAGCCAATCCGCTGGAATTTGCTCCCGGAATAATAGCATGGATTCGATCCTTTACTCGGATCCTGTTCGATTTGTCAACGCCTTGATCTGAAACCAAGAGCCGACCCACGCGGCCCGTCCTTCTCCAGCGGTAGGTCAGAATGTCTGAGCTTTGTCTGCTGTTTCGCCACTGTCTGTTGGCAGGCGTGGCGGTAGCGAATGGGATGTCCTGGTGAAAACCGACATTCCGGAAATCACCTGCGGGCCTACATGGCCGAAACTGCATCCGCCACCGGAAACAGAATCGTCTCGGCTGAAACACGGGACGGCAGCGAAGTCAGAATCACACAGGTCCTGTCTGTCGCCGGATCCGCCCAGGCGAGCGTGCCTGTTGATCCGCTGTGACCAAACGATTTCTCCGAGCAGGCTTTGCCAAAGCCTGTCGGTCCTAGCGCGAAACCGATGCCGCGCCGTGCCTCCCGCCCGGGCGTATGATTTTCAATCATGAGTCGCGCTGTTTCCTCGCGCAGCACGGTGCCATCGGGATGCATGAAGCTGCGAAGGACGAGGGCCAAATCCGCCGCCGTGCTGTGTGCACCACCCCACGGCGCGGCGAGGTTACGCCAGTAGTCGCTGTTCCAGTCCCAGTCGCGCGCGTTTGGATCGCCCGCACCCGCTTCGGGGGCGGCGTGTTCTGTTTGGGCCAGCGTGACGTCCGATTTCTTAAACTTTCCAAGCCCCAGCACGGTGCGCGTCATGCCCAGTGGTGTGAATATGTTTTCCTCGAGAAACTCCGGCAACTTCGTCTTCGTCACACGCTCGACGATCTCCGCCGCCAGCAGGATTCCCATGCTTTGATAGTGATACTTTGTCCCCGGCGCAAATAGCAGCGGTGTCCGCACTGTCCCCTTCACAAACTCCGACAGCGGTGCGTGACGTGCCCGCAGCGCATTGTTCTCCTCCAACTGATCCGGTAAACCCGAGGTATGCGTCAGCAACTGCTCGATCGTGATCTCCTTCCGTGCGCCCTCCGAGAATTCCGGGATGAATTTCACCACCCGATCCGACAGTCGGATCTCTCCCCGATCCACCAGCAGCATCGCTGCCACCGCCGTGAACGGTTTCGTGATCGACCCCAGCAAGAACATCGCCTCCGTCGTCCCTGCTTTCCCGAACGCTCTCTCAAATTTCTGGGTACCCCATTGAACCCTCAGCACCGCCGCGGCAAGCGTGCCTGCGTCCACTTGCTTCTGGATGATCTGTGCGACGGATTCCATGAGTTCAGATTTTGATTGTGCGGCGGCGACGCTGCGCACGACAGAACCGAATCCTGCTATGAGCAGGGTGAGAGATTGGCGTTGATTCATGCTGGGTCAAGATCGCTTGGAGAATGATAAAATCGGCTCTGGCCGCAGGGTGTCGCAGAGTCGTTCATTGGAGCGAACTATCCAAGGTTTTCCGTGGGCTTGCTTGTCTCACTCTATAGTCTGGAGCAGTCATCTGGATTGCGATGCTTCAAGCCCCGCCACTCCGCCACCCTCCATTCACCCTTTCTTCCCCCGAAGAGAGGGTTCCGCCAGACAATAAGGCGACTCTGGGAAGTTGACCGAACTTCATGGAGCAGTGACCCTGCTGGTCAGAGAATCGTAATTTTTCGGTCAACATCTGTCCCAAGCCTAACCCCAGGAACCGCACGTGGAGCCAACGCTGTGAATCCAGACTCCAACGATTCCTCGCACCGCGGTGCCTCTGGGAACCCCGCCAATCGGTTCCTGCAGACGCACCGCGAAGCAGATCCGGATGCCGATCACGAGCTGGATCCGGCGGAAGAGCCGCATCTTCGAACGCAATTCATCGAGGATCATTCGCAAACCGTCCTTAGCCATAACGAGAGCCCGGACATCGGATTTACCCACAGCTTGAACCCCTACCGCGGCTGTGAACACGGGTGCATCTATTGCTACGCTCGCCCCACGCACGAGTACCTGGGTTACAGCGCAGGATTGGATTTTGAAACGCGAATCGTGGTCAAATATAGAGCTCCCGAGCTGCTCCGGAAGGAATTATCTTCTCCACGCTGGAAACCCAACGTCATCGCCCTCAGTGGTGTCACGGACCCTTACCAGCCTGTCGAACGTAAGCTCGCCCTCACTCGACGATGCCTCGCCGTGCTCCGCGATTTTCGTAATCCCGTCGGCATCGTGACCAAGAATTCGCTGGTCACGCGCGACATCGATCTGCTGGGGGAACTCGCCCACCACCAGGCCGCCGGTGTCTATATATCTCTCACCACACTGGATCCCGCGCTTCGCGCCGTAATGGAACCGCGCACATCTCCATCTCGGGCCCGCCTTCGCGCAATCCGCACGCTCGCCGCAGCCGGGATTCCCGTGGGCGTCATGCTCGGGCCAATCATTCCCGGGTTAACCGATCATGAGATACCCCGACTGGTGGAGGCCGCAGCCGACTCCGGCGCGCAGTTTGCAGGTAAAGTCGTGCTTCGGTTGCCACACGCCGTTGCTCCGTTGTTCGAGGCATGGCTCGGACAGCATTTTCCCGGCCGCAAGGAATCCGTGCTCAATCGCATTCGCTCTTTGCGCGGAGGACAGCTCAACGATCCGAACTTCGGCACCCGGATGACCGGACAGGGACCGCTCGCAGATCAGATCCAGCAACTCTTTGAGGTCTCGTGCCGAAAACATGGGCTCCTGACTCGTCCGCAATTATCGATCGCCGCCTTCCGCCGGGTGGAGCCAGGCCAGCTAGAGTTGCTATAGCAACGAGGGTTTCTCCAAACCTTCGCACCCCGTACCGACTCATCGGCCAACTCCAGGCCGCCTTTACTTCCCGAAGCCCTGGCGGACTGAAGCCGACGCTCCAAAGAAACCTTCGGAGGCTCGCATCCAATACCACTAGCGCTGCCCGAGTATCCATTCCGCCAACACCTTGATTTCATCGCTCGTAATACTCGCAAATGGCGGCATTGGAATTGGTCCCCACTTCCCCGACCCACCCTTGGTAATCTGCTGCGCAATCTTCTCCATGGCAGTCGTGTCCGAGGCATACTTGACCGCGATCTGCTGGAATCCAGGCCCGATGAGCCGGACCTTGGCTTGATGACAGGACTGGCAGGCGAAGCGGGCGGCAAGCCGGGCTCCATCCAGAGGTTGAGCCGGTTTATTCGGTTCGGGTTCAGCGCTTGAAACCCGGCTGACCGACGAATTCGTAGAGGGTTCCCGGCCATAATTGCGCACCAAGTAGTCCGCCAAGGCCTCCACCTGGTCTGCCGCGATCGGCGCACCGTACTTATCCTGCATCTTCAACACCGAGTTTTTCCAGAAGGCCCTCGCCTGCGGCGGTTGCGTCGTCACGTATTCCGTCGAATGACAAATGAGGCATTGGGCATTGGCAATGTCCGCATTGGGGCCAGGTTTGAAAACCTCGGTTTCCAAAGGGAGCTCAATCCGCAGACCCTCGCTCCGCAGGACCATCGCCATCATACCGAGACTGATGAGCCCTGCGATGACCCGTTTTCGTTGAATTGCGACTCCGGAGTTCATACAGCGATGATGTTGATCGATTCGACTACGTTCCGCATATAACCCGCCGGATTCCAAAGCGAATCCAGCGGCTGTGACTCGCCAATCCGGTTGGTCGCTCGACATCTTAGTTCCGTAGCGCCGATCTCCGGGGCCGCAAAGGAAAAGCTCCACTCGCGAAAAGAATACTTTCCAAGATTGTCACCCAAACGCGCCGCGCGCCATGTACGACCCCCGTCGGAAGTAAATAGAACTTCGGAGATTCCATGTCCGCCGTCAAAGGCAATGCCCCGAGCCTCTGTCATCATCCCAGCCTTCACCCGTGCTCCGTTTTCCAGACTGGTGATGAACGACCGGATGTTGTACCGGCCTATGGGGACAGTGGATTTTGCCGTCGTTCCGGGCTCCACGCAGCCACCCGGTGTGTTCGGAATCCGATAGCCAGTGGCCATCCAGTATCCCTTGAAGACATCATCGATCACAGTGATCTCATGAACGTGCTTCACCCAATAGGTTCCAAAATAACCCGGCACGACCAAGCGCAATGGATACCCATTTAGCATGGGAAGATCTTCCCCGTTCATCGCATAGGCCAACATCACCTCGCCGTCCAAAGCATGATCAATATCTAGCGCCTTCACAAAATCCGGAGTTTTCTCAATCGCCGGCTTATCCAGCCCGTTGAAGGTAACCTGCCGTGCCCCAGCTGAGACACCCGCCCGATTCAACACATCCCGAAGCCGGACGCCTCTCCAGCGAGCGTTTCCCATGGCCCCATTGCCCATTTGCCCTCCCCCGACCCGCGGTTTCATCAGACCCCGACCGTTGCCAGAACATTGATTCACAGCGACGATCTCGAAGGTCTCAAAGTCCGACTTAAGCTCGGCAACGCCCAACGAAAGGGCCCGATTCAATTTGCCACTGAGATTGACGCGAAACGCGTCCGCATCCACTTCCAGCGGCGGTGATTCCGAGAGGTGATATCGCACAAAAAAGGCGTCGTTCGGCGTCAGGATCCCTTCGTTAAACACGCTGAAGGGGGTCTCCAATTGAGGGGGGCGGGTAGTTAATCGGATCAGGGGTCGCTTCTGAGGGTACCGAACGAGCGGACGCACACCGTTTTCAAACGGCATGGACACCGAATCGTCGCCACGACTTACGTCAGGGGCTCCCGTGAACAAACCACCCGCCAAGAGTCCGGTATCCTGAAGGAACCGCCGTCGCGTGGAATCGCGCTTGAATAGCATGGGTAAACCTTAGCTCAATCCGCCAGAATTGAACTCCAAAACTGCGGACTCTTGTCCCAGGCCGATGGCCTGAGCTGTGGAATCACGGCCCTTTGGGCCTGAAGTGGCCGGATGCCGCTCAATCCGCTGGCAGCCGGACGGTTCGCTTTGTCTTCGCGCTGCGCACGGCCGCATCGACAATTTCCTGACCGATCCGGCTGATCCGGATTGAGACAGGCCCTTCGAGGCGTTGATTTCGATCCAGACAGTGGAGGAAATACTGCACTGGATTCTGGTTAGGCGCCTTGGGCGCGGGCGCCGGTAATCGGTGAGGTTGGGGCTTTCGCCGCGTCTGCACCGTAACGAAATCATCGTAGTCGTAACTGCTGATGGTGCCCTGCGTGCCGGCGACGACAAATCCACATTGCGGCTGTGGCTGAAGTGTCCAGGGATCGGTGAAGGTACCCCAGCGTGTTTCAAATTTGGATAACCCCTGTGCATAGCGGGCCACGACGATGCTGTGCTCATCCACCTCAAGCCCCTTGGGTTCATCCACCGTGGCGGTAACTTCAAGCGGACGAATTCCGCCCTGATACCAGGTTCCGAGTGTGGTGCCGTAACCGAGGTAATCGAGCAGCGACCCGCCACCAAGCGCTTTCTTGTAAAACCAGGATTTCGGCTTTTCCATCGCGATCTGTTCGGCTGTCTTCTCGTCCTTGTCCGCTCCATGCCAAAGGGGTCCGCGGTTGCCTCCGAAATGCCAGACGTTGAGCACCTCGCCAATCACGCCAACAGCGACCAACTCGAAAGCCTTTCGATGCGATCCCACCCATTGCAATGGCCAGTTGACCATCAGCGTCTTTTCCTTCGGCATCGCCGCCACCATGGCGTCCGCCTCTTTCAGCGAGGCCGCAAACGGTTTCTCGACCATGACATGCACGCCGTAAGGTGCCACGTTCTTTACCCACTCACCATGCTTCGAGGCTGCCGGACAAAGGATCACCAAATCCGGGCATGTTTTTTCCAGGCAGGCTCGGTAGTCGGTGAAACTCCGATCTCGCGGCACTCCGAGTTTTCGAATCGCCTCCTCCATCCGCGCAGGTTGCTCGTCGCTGATCCCCACCAACTCCACCTGCGGATGCTCGCGAGCCATGCGAAGCAAGTCTCCCATGTGGAAGTGATCAAAGTTGATGCCGGCGATTTTCCAAGTCGGTTTTCTCATGAAATAATAAGGAGCTGGCCGGACACGGTAATGAAGAAAGGACGTTCTGCGAAGCCTAAAGCAGCCGCCACCGATCGGCACGTCGCCAGTCGATCTGCTGTCGCCGCACGAGTCTCCTCGCGAATCGCCTCCCCATCCACGGACTCGCCGGCGGAGGAACGGACTACTAGGTAGTTTGGCATGGTACTGATTACAAAGGAAACGAAGGGGGGCACCCCTGCGAACATCATCTATTCACAAACGACGGTAGCCCTGGAAAGGGGGCAACGCCATCGGATCTCTCTATGAACCGTCGCCCCGTAGTCGCAGACGGCAGTCCGTGCAAACCACTTTCCTGCAACGGTTCATGGTCCCAATTCATGTCCATTCGATGGAAAGCGTTGCTCTCCATGAACCGTCCTGTCGTAGTCGCGGACGGCAGTCCGCGCAAATTCGCTAGGTTTTCTCCTGCTCGGGAAGGTTGAGGTAAGGGCGAAGGTCTTGCTTTTCCAAAATGATAAATGACTGCCGCATCGATCGAATTCAACCTTGACTGCGCAGCATCGTCGGGAAGACCGTGCCAAGTGAAACACCCGGCGACATCAAATCTCTCGAATTGTCAGAGAACATAAAAGCAAATACCTTTCAAGAACTTTTCCCCGCCCCATGAAGATTCCAGCCACTTACCTTGCGCACCTAGTCGCACTCCTCGCCGGATGGGCGCCAGTGCATTTAGCGTGCGCCACCGAGGCAGTCCCGACCCCGCGTCTGCCACGCGACAAGCTGTTGTTGTTTCGGGGACCAAGCAATGATCCGTTGGAGGTGAAAACAACGGCTGATTGGCTCCAGCGCCGCGACGAAATCCGCCGCGGCATGGAAGCCATTATGGGATCGCTACCGGGCCAGAGAAAAGGTGCGCGCTGGACATGCGGCTCGAAGAGGAAGTCGACTGCGGTAACTACGTGCGGCGATTGATCACGTTTGCGTGGGAACCCGACTGCCGCGTGCCGGCGTACCTCTGTGTGCCGAAATCGGCACTGGCGCGGGGCGGCGCGCGAGTGCCTGCGGTGTTGTGCTTGCACGGCACCGATAAAGTCGTTGGGCACGGTGTGGTGGTGGGCCTTGGGAGCAAGCCAAATCGCCCATACGCGAGCGAGTTGGCCGAACGCGGCTTTGTAACGCTGTCCCCCAGCTACCCGCTGCTCGCCAAGTATAACCCGGACATTAAGGCTCTCGGATGGCAAACCGGCACGCTCAAAGCGGTGTGGGACAACTTGCGAGGTCTCGATTTGTTGACGTCGCTGCCGTTTGTAAAGCCTGGACCCTTTGGCGCAATCGGCCATTCGCTTGGCGGGCATAACGCAGTCTACACCAGCGTATTCGACGATCGCATCCAAGCCGTCGTCTCAAGTTGTGGTCTGGATTCGTTCCTTGATTATTACGGAGGCGACGAAAAGAATTGGTTCCCGGAAAAGGGCTGGTGCCAAACCCGCTACATGCTCCGCCTGTCAGACTACCGCGGCCACTTGCAAGATATCCCGTTCGACTTCCACGAACTGATCGGCGCCCTGGCGCCGCGCCCTGTGCTGATCATCGCACCGCTCCATGACCGCAATTTTCAATCCGCCAGCGTCGATCGCATCGCCACGGCTGCGCGCGAAATCTACAAGTTGTATGGCCATCCCACGCGATTACGCGTCGAACACCCCGACGGCGAACATGATTTCCCGCCAGAGATGCTGCAAAAAGCATACGAGTTTTTCGACGCTGTGCTGCGATGATGGCGATGGCTCCTGTCTTTCCTCCGCGTCCTCCTCTTTCTCTGTCGCCCCTGGCGGGGCTTGAGAGCGTGCGTGTCGAGACCCACGACTGGCGCAGTGGGCTACTCTCCGGCGGCGCTCTGTGCCTTAAGAATGCACGTGTGCCAACAACTTCGGAATGCGCCCAGAGCAAAGTTTTCCAAAAGATGGATATGGATTGAGACCATGAACCGTTGTAGGAAAGAGGATTGCGCGGACTGCCGTCCGCGACTACGGGACAACGGTTCTTCGAGAGGGAAACCCTCCAAGGATGGAATTGAATTGGGCCATCAACGTTCGCGCGGACAAAGAAGGCGCGGACTGCCGTCCGCGACTACGGGACGGCGGTGCGTGGTACCAGCATCGACGGCAACCCATTGTCTCATCGCTTGGACGCCGCGGTCGGCGGTTGCACCGAATAATCAAACTGCGCAGAATCGTTGTTCCCGCATTTCATACAGCGCACCGCGCTCATTTGAGCAGACGGCAATTGCATGTAATCGTCCCACTTCAT
>SIBK01000129.1 GCA_009695205.1 Pedosphaera sp.
TCGAGTTCGCAGTATTGCAGTAGCAGTTGCGCACATTTCCGGCGGACCTCCTCGTTCGTCTCGTGCCGAAAGATGAGATCCTGGTAGATCCTGATGGCGCCGGTGCCGTCCGTGATGACGGCCACTTCCCCACCGTCGCCCAGCTTCAGGGCGGGAAGCGTCTTGTACGGATCACACGGCTTTCCCTTTTCGTCGAGCCATAGATACTTTTTGAACCACTCGTGCCCGCGCAGTTTGGCGGACTCATTCCACACCGCCGGCAGCACGACCTTGATGGAGGTACGCCCCTTCATCCGCGGGTGGAAATAGTGCACAAGGGCAAGCTTGTGAAGGTCCCTCACCCGAGACGGATGCCGCTTCCCCTTTTCATCCTCAGGCCCAAGGAAGCCGTCGATCCAGCCTGCGAGTTCGGAGAGGTCCGCCTTTTTTCCAAAACCGGAAACGCGCAGGGCTTCGGCGCTGTCACGCTCCACCCATTCCCCAATCTGGGAGAGGACGCCGACCAGAGTGCTCTGCTCGTAAGGGGACCAGACATAAACCGTGCCCTTGTCCCCGATTTGCTCGCGCAGGGTCTGGGCGAACTTGAAGTTCGGAAAATCCCGGTCCGTGTTCAGCCATTCCTTGTGATCGAGTTTTCCGTCGGCGTTCAGCGTGTGGCAGCTCCACTGAAAGGCCACGCGCTCGTAGGGCCGAAGGCCCGCATGGTGCGGGAACGCGACATTGCAGGCCTCGAAGTCGATGAAATGAAGCGGCCAGCCCGGTTCGACTGCGTGCGACTGCAACTCCTTCTTCAGGGCCCTCGGCAGGTATTCGCTGCCACCATCGCGTGAATGCGACCATTGGAGGAGACGCCGTTCCCGCAGCGATCCATCCAGGCCCAGTTGGTCCTCACGCAGGTCCAGAAGGGATGCACTCCCTTCGGTGATCAGAGTTGGCACAGGGTCGGGATTCTTCGCCGTGCCAATTCGGGTGACCTGATACAGGTCGAGGACGTGGGGTTCAGCCTTCGCCATTTTGCCCCAGCATTCGGCAAACCCGTTGAGCTTCGGTCCTCCCCCGCTTCCGAATCGAAATTCGCACTTGCGGCAAACCTTGTAGAGATCAGCCACCGTTTCCTGGGTCCGCTTAACCTTTCCCCGCGAGTCGATCAGGGCGGCGAGGCTGCTGGCTTTCTCGAGCACTTCGGGCATCAGTAACTCGGTCTCAACCGACACGTCCCGCGTCATGAGGAGACCGGAGTTTTTCAGTTTCTTGCGATCACCCGAATAGATAACCTCGGGGCGTGTCTTCGGTTTGGCGGTGTCGCGGGTGATGCGAAATTTGTTGAGGGTCTCGTTCGCGGTGACCTGGTGCGACTTGTCCACGACGCAAAGCCACGGCTTCATTGTGAATTCCGGGAAAGTTTGCCGCAGCACATGGGCCTGGAGCGCCACGTCCAACAGATAGGGCTTCCACTTCGAGGCCACCTCACGACTCCGCTTTCTCAGGAACGGGGACCGCGCATCGTCGCCGTCGTCGTCCCGCTCCTCTTCGTCCGACTTGAGCGAGGATGACTTCACCTCGATCAAATGAAGCGTATTCCCCTCGCGGCGCAGGATGTCGATCCGCGCATAGAACTTACCAGAGAGAACCGCGGCCTCGAAGACCACCGCGTCCTTGCTGGCGGCAATCAGTTCCCGAGTGCGCGCTAGCGCTTTCTTGGGATCCCGCTCTCCTACGAGATCCACTCCATTTGGGTAGCGCGCCTTGGCGACGTACTCGACCGCGAACCCGCCGTCCGCCAGGAACTGCATGTACTCGTTCTCATCGAGGTTCGAGGGATACTCGTTCTTGCGGTAAAAGAGTTTCGTCCGGCAATCGAAACACGCCTTGAAGTCGGACTTTGTGAGATAGGGGCTGGGCATGGAGGGTTGGGAATTGGACAAGATTAGCAGAACGACCCGGAAACTCTCGGTCCGACCACGAGAAGAGTCTGCGGAATCACCGGAAAAATTGCTGGCATAGGTTCATCCGGCCTGGGCGGGAGGCGGAGCGCCCCCCTCCTCCAGCGCCTTGAATTCAAGGCCCTCGATTTCCTGAAGCGTTTTTCCTGCGATCCCCTGCATGTCGCCGTACATGCCGACGGTCGCCTGCATGATCCTTGAAATCTGCTCATCGCGCTTAGCCCACTGCCTCATGATCGCCTTCTTCTCCTTCTCCAGGTCCTCCCTCATGCTGGAAAAGCCCTCCACGAGGGCCTGCACCCGCTGGTGGAACTTGGGGCCCGTCAAGTAGGCGTACATCATCTCGACCTTGGTCTGCTGGCCCTCGCCCGCCTGGCGCGCCATCGCAAGGTCGACCAAAGAACGCCGGAGCGCGATCGCCACCGGGACCGCCACCTTGGGGTGGATGACCCAGACGCCCTCCACCAGGTCAAACGTCTCAACGTCCTTCGGCAGCACCTGCGTGACGAGGACGGAAATATCGGCCGGCGCGGCGCGCTGGTCGTCGCGCAGCTTTGCGAGCCAGCCGTCGCTCCAGTTCTTCGTCCGCTTCGATTCCCAGAGGATCGTCCCGCAGAGCTGACCGAGCGGTCCCATGACGCGCTGCAGGGCGTCGCCGCCGTGCGTGCCCTTCGGCACCGGCTCGATCGTATCCATTGGAAACTTCGCCCGGAGCAGCGCCTCGAGTTCCAGTTCCTGCACCTCGCCCTGCAGCTGCTGCGAACCCTGCTCAGCGCGGCGCTTCAAGTCCTCAATCTGCTTCTGCATGGAGGTGATGGTCTGCTCCTTTTCCGCAACCTTGAGCCGCAGCTCGTCATCCGCCTCCTTGCGGGCCTGCTGGCGGGTGGCGTCGAGACCGGCCTGGATCCGCTTCTCCACAGTCAATTCGAGTTCGCGTTTCGCGTCGTCAAGCTCGCGCTGCTTCCGGATCAGGTCCGCCTGCGCGAGCTGCGCCTCGGCGAGCTTGGCTTCCCGGGCCTTCAGCACGGACTGAAGGTCCGCGACCTCCCTCGCCTTCTGCTCAAGGTCGTTGGCCATGGCGAGCTGGGCCTTCTTCGCCTCCTCAACGACAATCCGGCCGCGCTCCTGCTTCAATTTGTCCGCGACCTGTTGATCCACGGACTCCCTCGCCTTGCTGAGCAGGTTCTCGCGGTCCTTCAGGGCATTCTCCCGGGCGGCGATGTCAGTGTCCTTTTGGATCAGCCGCGCCTCGAACTCTCGCTTCGTTGACTCGATGAGCGGGGCCGCGAGCGACTCCGTCAGCTTGATTTCATTTTTGCACTTGGGGCAGATGATCGTTGGTTCGGACATGGTAAGGGGACCCTGTTGGCAAATACGGCACCGGAGCGAAATTGATGCTAGCCAGCCGCTCCCCGTGTAAGCAAGAGGGCTAGGATGGCTGGGCGAAGATAAAGGGGGCCATCATCCCGCGTCTGGTCGGACAACGGCTGTCCCAGGTCGCGGTTTGTCCTGACCTTTCGCCCCCGTTCCCAAGCCCGCGTTCCGGGAGATCCCGAGGCTTCGTCTCTTCGGATTTGCCCCACCATAGGGGCGGCGAACGAAGAAAACCGCCCGCCATCGCGGGGTTGGACAATCCTTGTCCCAGTCGCCCGTGTAGACTGCCGGCCACAATGGAAATTCTCCGCCCCTCCCTACTTGTTAGGAAAATAGCTCCCACATCGCGCGTTATGTCCGTTTTACGTCCGTTATTCGATAGTCATATATTTCTTCCTATGGTGATGGAGCCCCGTGGCGTCCCTCAGCTTAAATCGGCTTCGGATGCCTGCGAACAACGACCGAACGTAGGCCCGTGCTTTCTCCGTCGGCTCTATGCCGAAAGGCCGTGGTCCCAGTTTCAGAGGACATACTTGAGTGATTGACGAACGACGTGGAGTTGCACCAAGTGTGACTTCAGGAGAGATCCAATGAAGCTTTTCGATTACCTAAGACCAATGGGCGAGCAGGTGCCGCCCTGGCTAGCGGATTTCCCGAATGGAGGTAGGTTCGAGCGCGACCAATTCTTCGGCTCCCGCATCGTGTTCTATCCGGGCTCGGGCACGGACGGACAGCCCGTGAGGCTCTTCGGCTCGACACACAGCGCACACTGCTTTGTTTATGCGGACTACGGCGTCGACCGCCCTACGGTGGAGGCGGAACTTGAACATCTTGGGCGCCGCTTTCGGGGATATCATACTCTGGCCCGCGTCAACCTCACCGAGCGCGACTTGTCACCTCGCGTGTGGACTCCACACACCAATCCGGCTGAGGTGGACCGGGAGAAGTATCGCTTTGCTGCCGCCCCTACCTTCGGATTTCTTGAAGTTCTGGAACGTGACCAGGGGTTCGATGACAGCCATGGCGCCCGTAAGCTAGCGATCCTTTTCCTTGGCGCAGACGGTTTCGCCGCCTACGACGGGCTTTTCTGCCAAGAGTTCAGCGTTTCAGCGCCGATCGCGGTCGTGGTTCAAGACCATGGGTTCGGGGGGAACTACGATCGGTTCGGGCGTGGCGGCTGGCTGGAGCGCATCGCAAGCCGTTGCGATGTCGTGCCGCGGTGGCTATTGGTCGCACAGAACACGGATCCTTGGGAAGGGTTCGTGCCCGTTCCGGGAGTGGACGGAGATCCCGGAGGAATGCATGCAACACCGCGTTTCCTCCATGAGCGACGAAACATGAGCGGGTTGTTAACAAAACGACGGACGGCTCGACCTTCTCAATGACCAGTCTTCCAATTTAACCACTTTGATACATGTTTGATCGCAAATTCGACGGTGTCTTTTCCGTAAACGCGTACCAACACTGCCATTAGACACACAGTCACGAGACCGACAAAAACGTTTGCGACATTAGGGAACAGGCTGACTCTCGTGAGGAACCAAGAGACGAGCACGCCAGTGCCGAGGATTAGAACAATGCAGGTCAGGCCAACCAATACTTCAGCGAGTTTTCCCTTCGTTTGGCTGAGATTCGCAGTCGCGATCAGAGGAGGGCGAGAAACCGAGGTGCGGGTTGAACTCTCTCCCACTTGAGGCGGCAGAGGATTAAGCACAGCTTGAATGATCTTATCGCGTGACGCCAAAAAATCGTCCTTTTCGTACGCTAGCACACCGTTGTAGCGAGAGATGGCGGCAGTCAGTCCGGGGTAATCTTGTGCGTACGCCGTTAGCATTATCACGGGCAACAAAGGAGCCTTGGTTCTTAGTTGGTCGAGGAGTGCGAGTCCACCTTGGTCGAATAGTTGCCGCCGCATTCTGACGTCTATGAGTGCGAGCGTACACTCATTGGGGACAATTCTAGTCAATTCTTCCTCGGCCTTCGTATAGCTTTTGAGAACCAAAATGTCGCTGAATCCCGCCTCAGCAAGTGCGGCACTAAGCGTTTCAATCCAGTGCTCTTCGTTTTCAATCAGAATTACTTTTCCATTCATGGCGACGCTGCGAAATTTAACTGCCAGAGATTGTGGAAAGTTTCCAATAGAAGATCATGTCTTTCCGCGAAATTGTTACTTCAAATGGTATTTTGAGTATGCCAGCGAGTATCCCGGCAAGGCTGAGAGCCTCGGGGTCAATATTCGCGAGCGCACCGCCTTTTAGAAGTAGCTTCCCGACAACAAATTCTTCATCTGCGTGATAGTTAACGAACAATTCTAACCGCGGCAATCTCCCCGCTGAAGCCAGCGCCATCCTAAGAACGGTGCCTAAGAATTCGCGATATTTCAGGAATCCAACACACAATGTTCTGTCCGCAAGGCCCACAAAGGTCGTCTGAGGAAGAAAGCGATATGCCGCATCGAAGAATAAGTGCATCCCTTGGATATCCGACTCCTTCATGAAACGCTCGTCGCGGATGTCAGAGCGAAACAGCGTCATTTGGCTTCTGTACGCAGCCTCCATTTCTTCCAAGCGTCTGTTTGCAGCCACAAAAGTTTCCTCCGAGATTTTGCCGGTTGATCGGCTATTCTCATCTCGCATTCGGCGAAGATGACTCTGCATGCCCTTGAGGGTGTTTGTCATGTCGTGTGCAAACGACGCGAAGTGCCATCCTTGATTGATCAGCTGCAGCTGATCGAGTCGCACGTCTTCGAAATTGCGAATGGGCTGTCGGCAACATGGACAGTTCGTCTTGTAGCTAATCGCTATCGTGTCTGCAGGAGCCATAGCCCATCGAGCCTAGTGCCGCCACACGTCGGGGCAAGATCAAGGATTACTGGCAGGAAACTGGATTTTCAGGCGGATTGGATCCGGGAGGGATTTACTTAAGGGAAGGGTGCCGGGTGGGCCTTGGCCGCCGCGGCGGCCAAGGCCGCGTTATACCCAAATTATGGGGTAAGGCGTGCTTGGCCTCCGCCATTTCGGCGCGTTTCCATACCCACCTGAATCGGAATAATGAAACGAGATCAAAGGCTTGGACGGTCTAATTGCGAACCCGCAACTTTTCGGCGATTTGCGTCGGATTGGCGCGGATTTTCTGTTCCAATACCAACCGATATTGGGACGGCGAAAGTCCGCGGGCCTTAACCTCGTAGGGTGTATATCCCAAGCGAGGGGGGGATTTAGGAACAGCCGATTTCAACGGCCTGAATCCGATACCGCCCTCCCCGGCGGTCACTTCATCGTGGCGAGGGGCGCGAGCCTAGGTGATTCTCGACCGCGGATCCCAGTTTCAATTCCGCCGTCGTGGATTGATGGCGACGTGATCAGCAACGGCACGCTACCAAGCGCAACCTCAGAACAGGCGAAACCTGCTTTTAGTGTTTCAAAATACGACCCCTAACGGGGACGCAGAGATACCGTCTTTCTTGCCCCATTTTGCCCGCAAGAAAAGAGCCGAAGGCCTAGCCGTTTCGCAAGGTGGAGAGATGGGGAATGCGTTTGCACCTCCCCTTGCTTCACGCGGGCGTGCGTGGACTAGTAGGTTCGGGTCCCTGAAAGCTAACAGAAGCGCTGGCCGCACTCGCGCCCGTCACGCCGCCTAAGTTGCGACTCGGGCACGCTAGCCTGCTCCCAATTCAAGATACGCGATCCCTTGCGGAAATATCGTATTCGACGATCCGACGGTGAAATGAACATATGCCGCTACAAGGGCCTCAAATATTCGATGGCCACCTAGGTATCAAAAGCCCGAGATCGGGCTTCCTGTGAACCACCCCAAAATGGCACTCCATAACTCAATGGTATTCAGAGTCTAAAATACCCTAAAAACAGAGGAAATAATAAGTGGGCCTCTGAGGAGCCTATCGTGGGGACATTGGCTGTGCTCGCCCGCGTCACGCCGCCTTAGGCACAACCGCTGGCAATCCCTCGGGAGCTCGCATAAGGACGCCGTGTCGCCGTATCCAGGGCCCGCAATCGTCGGCAATGTAAAGGTCGAGTCGCGTGTAGCACTCCGTTGCGCCGGCCTCTTGGTAGCGTTGGCCGTCAACGAAAGGCCGGTCGAGTGGCACCAATTGAGGTGCGGAGGGTGCGGAGGATTGAACTCTCGGGTTCTCCCTTAACGATAGCGATGGGTGCATAATACCCTCTCTGACGCACGCTCCTCCCCGTATGGCATTAAGAGTTGCTACCTCCGCACCCTCCGCCAGCGGGTGTTTCTTGGGTTTTGAGGCGAAAAGGTCGGCAAAGTTCATTTTGCAGGGTTCCGTTTTACCAGCCAGCAGGCTTGCGGACGGTTGGCGCTGCGCCCGCCAAGCCTCCGCGTGGTGCGCGAAAGCCGTCTGCGCCATTCGTCGGTGTCCGATAACTTGGCGAGTTGGTGGCCGAGGTGTTTCGGCCCGGTGCTAATGCGCAGTCGGGAAAGCGTGTTCTCGTTCGCATCGTCGAGCGCCTGATACAACTCGACGGTGGGACACTCGCGCTCCGACTCCTCGGCTGGCCAGCCTTCAATCCATCGATCTAGAATCTCGGCAATCGGTCGGAGCGGATCGCCCTCTTTGAGTAAGTCGAGAATCTCGGGATGATGCCACTCGGTGACACCAAACCGGGCCTTTCGCAGCTCGGCGGGAATCGTGAAGGCATCTACCGAGGCGAGGAATGCCGGTAATTCCTCGCGCAGTTTTGCGGCGAATGCCTCACGGGCTCCAGGGACCTCGGCGTCGTAAAACGGGACGGGCGGGGCGTAGGCGAGCAGGTAAATGATCTTGTCTGCAAAGCTCCCGTCGATCGCGGGCAGGTTCGATGCGCTCTCGGGATCGGAGTTCGCGGAAAGTGTGATTCGCCACACCGGGCGGAAGGTCAGACCGTCACGGCATTTACCGTGCAGCGGATAGTTGGCTTCGGCAACGGCGCGTTTCAGCTCGTTGCGCAGCGTGCTGCGCTGCGCTCCTTCCACATCGAGCGCCTTGTCGCCAATTGCCAGATGCTCGGCCCCCCACAAGTCAGCATTAAAATCTGTCTTCCCGGTGAAAAACAAACCTGGGTCGGCGCAACGTCCGCCCAAAGCCGGCGTGATAATCTCCGATTGCAGCAGACTCTTGCCGCTATCTGGCGGACCAACGATGGCGAAGACTTGACCCGGCCGGTGGTCGGTTGGATTGCGGAGTGCTTGCCGCGCAAGTTTGAGCCACGAAATGAAAAGCGCGCATTGCTTGGCGGCGTTTTCGTCGCCGGCAGCGTGGCCGCACAAGTTTCCGATAAGGGTGGAAATCGTGGGACTGTCGCCGGGTTTTCCGTCGATCCATGTCGACCCGCGCGTGGCGAGCACGCGCAAGCCGTTCTCGTGATGAAGACCGGCTGGACGACCGCACAGCGGGCCGGCGTAGTCAACGCGGTTGCGGCTTTGCAACGCGTGCAAGGCGGAGTCGCAGGGTGAAGGATCGCCGCTCTTCGACAATCCGGCCTTGTTGAAATGAAGCCGGGCGTCTTCGCGACAAAGCCTGCCAAACGCGCCGTCTGCTTCGCGTCGCCAATAATTCGTTCCGTCGAAATAGAGCGGGTCTTGATGGTCGGCATCCTCTGCGGCCTCGCGCTTTGATTCCACGGCGCGGCCTTTCACGGCAGCTCGAAAAACAGCCTTGGTCATCCGCAGCGCGGTGGCGGCGATCTGTTCAACTTCGGCGGCTGCGATAGGGTCGGCATGAACTGCCGCGCCGAGCTTTACGAGTCGCTCGCGTGCTTTGTCGAGGGCGTCGCCATCGAAACAGGTGAGGGCTTTGACTTCGCGGCGAAGCAGGCGCACGACGAGGAGGGACGGCTTCGTTGCACTGGTGACAGACTCGGCCGCGTCGAGAATCGTCCGCCAGTGGGCTGGAAAATTTGCGGCCAAAATCTCGCGCAAGTCGTCTGGCCCTTTGCCGGGTGCGTCGAGCGCGATGCGTGGCAGCACGACGGGCACGCTAGAAAGTTTGGCCAGCTTCACGGCCTCGCGGGAAAAATCCGCAATCAGCGCCGTGTCACTGTCGCCGATGAAAGCGATTCTCGATGGGCGAACTTCTACAATCAGCGCAGCGAGCGCCGGCAACAATTCCGGTTCGCCGGCATCGTTTTTTGGACACGCGGACGAAATGCCGCCAATGCCGACGCAAGGAAAACCGGCCTCAACGAGTGCCATCGCCTTAAACTCGCCTTCGACAATACCGAGCACGCAACCGGGAAGCAGCAAAGCACGCAGGAGGGGCGGAATGTAGAGCTGACAACCTGCGCCGCGTGGCGACAGGTATTTGGCCTTGGCGGTTGGGTCGCTCAGTCGCAGCCGAAAAAACGGATTGCCGTCGAAGGATAACGGCTCGCCGGCAATCGTGCGATAGGGAATCACCAAACCGCGCTTGCCATAGCCAACAAGGGCGCGGGCTTCGTCGGCTTCAACGTCGCGCACGCCCGCCTCAACGAGCATCTCGGAAGACACACCGGGGCGACGTTTCTCGACTGTCTTTCCGCCAGTTTGAAATTGAGCGGGGAGGTTGACCGTCTCGGTGCTGTTCGCCGTGTTTGACGAATCGTAGTCACGATGCGGTCCTGTCGTAACCGTCGCCGCGTCATTGGCCCCGATGAACTGGGGCGTGGTATTATTATGCTTAGACATAAGATTCGTTGCCGCCCCTTTCGCCGGGGGCGGCTCCTTCGTTTTAGAGGATCATGGGGACATTGGAGGGTGAGTTGGCCAGCTCGTCCGATTTGCGTGCGAACGCTCGGCGAGCGTCGTTTTCGCCCAAATAGGTCCAGCCCCAAGTGCCCCAATCTTCGTCTTTCGGATAGCGTTCCCGGGCGGGGTCACTCCTGCCAGAATCCAGGACTCTTGCCTTTTCGTGCTTCGGATAAATTACCTCCCAAGACTCGATTAGCCCCCCAGAGGCTCCCGCCTTGGTCTTAACGTAGAGGCAAAGCCCGCCGCTGCGGGCGAGTTGCCGAAAGCCCCATTGCCCCTGCCTAAACTCGCCTGCCAAAGGCTGTTCTTTGGGTGACCCTTTTTGGCTAGCAGGCCTTTTGAAGCCCGGGCAGGGTGAGGACGGCGGGTAGGCATCGTGAGGCCTCCAGGCTGGGTCAAGTGTTCCGGCAGATGTCGGCTGCCGTCCTTCAGGCGCACCGCAATACCCTGCTCGTGACAGCACGACTAAGTCAGGCCCAGCGGTTGTCTTTGTGCCATTCGCTTCTGGGAGCCGTGATTCCGGTAGCTCCTCGCGGAGCACGGCTGCTTGGCGATTGAGGGGGGTGGTTTCCTTCATTGGGCGACCTCCGGTTTGACCCAGACGCGGCTCCTGAGCTCGTAGGCTTCCACGTCGCACAGGGCGACGCGCAAGCCCCTTCTTCCGATGCGGACGGCTGGGAGCCGGCCTTGCCGAATCATCCGGCGTATCGACTCTTGGTGCATTTGCCACCGTTGATGGAGCTGTGCGGGGCTGAGGTATGATGTGGTTTCCATAAAGCAACAGAGTGTATCACGAGAAAACCGTGTCTGACGGTGAACGACCCCACGCAACCAGCCGCACAGGCTGACGGATGACGGTGGTCAGGACCATGGCACCCGCCACCGGGATGCGAAGGATTCGCCTGAGACCTAAGGCCGGGAGTTTTTCCCGCTGCACCATCCGCCGCACCGACTCGGGATGAAATGGGAGGAGGCTGCTGAGCTGATTCGCTGTGTGATTCGTCCGCACCCCACAGCTTAAAGAATGAAGAAAAAAATCCGACAAGCCGCTAACGTGGTTTATCAGAGGGTCTAATGCAGATTATTCATCTGCCATTGCTCCACACCTCAGACTTCGGGTGGTTCGGCTAAACCTGGCTGTCCTTATCCCATTATCCTGACATGCGTTAGTGTCGGCAACTCGGTTTGTGCGGCGTAGTATTTTGCCGTAACAGTGGGAGATGAGTGGCCGAGAAGTTTCTGCGCGGCGAACAACCCAAACTCAGTCGCTACCTCGGAACCGAATTGCTTGCGCAGCCGGTGCAGTGCGTTGCCTCTCTTCTTGTCGGCCTCAACGCCTCGCGCACGGAGCCACACGTTGGCAGCTTCCAGCGCATCCGCGCACCGGTAGTTTTCGCCGTTGATGATGGAGTCGGCGGGATTCTCTTCCCCTCCCAGAACGTAGGGACTGACCATATCGGCGCGCGTTTCGACTAGCGCATCATAAACGGAGTTCTGAATCTTGATGGCGCGGGCTCCTCCTCCCTTGGGCGTAAAATCAGACTCAGCCCGAATCTCAACAACGCACTCCTTCTTGGCGTTGAACTTAAACCAACTCCACCGGCACTTATCGATTTCGTTGGCGCGCAGCCCAACGCCGAGGGCGAGCACAATGGCCGCATAACTCGCGGGATGGCGTTGGCGAAAATCAATCCTGCTTGCGGCAGAACGAGCTTTGACCAATGCCGATTTCTTGCCGCGCTTTGCCGGCTTGGCATTTGGGTCTATCGCATCGGGGTCGCCATCGCGGAGCAGCGGCAACTCATCCCAGATTGTTTGCGTGACGTGCGCTGGAAGGGAAAAGACCGGCTGAATGTCTTGCGTCAGCCGGATGCCCTCAAACGGATTCTCCACCTTGACGCCATCGCGGGCCAGAATGTTGCGAGCTTCACGCGAGAAACAAGCTTTGGCGTTCCGCAGAACCTTGCTGACCGTGTTCTGAATAGCTGACTCCTGCCGCTTGCTTTTCCGCGCCTCTGCCCGGTATGCGTCCCGACCCCGCTCAATCGTTTCGCGGGTTAGTTGCCGAATCTCTTTCACGCCAGCGAACCTCGCAATCAGACGCAAGCAGCGACAATAAAGGTTGATGGTAACAGGACGAGGGCTGCGCTCCATGCTCGCAGCCGCTTTTTCATACGCTTCGCAGAAGTCCTCAATCGTCAGGGACGATGGGAGCCGGGCCTGATTGGCGAGAACCGCGCTCCACCCATTCAGCCGGAGTTGCCCCGAAAGGCGCAGGGCTTGTTCTGCGGCCTCCTCCTTATCGGCAGAGTGGAGTTTAACCCGCTTTGTCACCCCTTCATAGCGCATCCGGACGTAAAATTCGGGAATCTCAATCTTCCGCCCTTTCCGGTCGATGTAGCTGTTTCGGAACAGCTTTCCTTTCCAGTAGGCCAACGTCCCTTCCGCGCTCCGAACACGACGGGCTTTAGGGGCCTTTCCCGTCTTGTCGTTTACTTGTCGTTCTTCGAGGTTGTCCCCTGTTGCGTCCTTTTGCGGTAGGTTGAGCGTTCCCATTGTAATTTCTCCTCTTATATTAGGGTTTCCTGACAACAGAACGCAGCGTATCACATCCCAGTAAAACAATCAATAGGGAGGACTTAAAATCCCCTGACTGAAAAGTCATGCGGGTTCGAGTCCCGCCCCGGGCACCATCCCATCGCCGTCGGCCGCGAGGATGGCGTCGCTTTCTCCAAAAAAAGGCCCGGCTCAACGGGCCGCGCCGGTCACTCAGAATTTGACTCCCCTTGAGCGGGTCCCGAAAACTGGGCCAGGTGGAATGTTAGTCCGCAGCGTTGGTTGATGTGATGACTGCGGTGGTGGTTGGCAAGCCTAAGCGGAGGGACGGACCGGCTTGGCGGTCCGGCCCGGAGCTTGGGATTGGTAAAGATTTTCCCGCGAC
>SIBK01000130.1 GCA_009695205.1 Pedosphaera sp.
TGCGATGCTTTCCAGGTGAGTGAGCGCCTCAGGGTGCAGCGGCAAGATCACCTTCTCGGAGGTCTTGCGTTGCCGGTAGGACAACGTTCCCGCCGCAAGGCCAACGTCGTGCCAAGAAAGGTTGACGATGTCGCTGAGTCGCGCTCCAGTGAAGTAACCCAATAAGATGGCGGTTTTCCAGTCGCCCGTGGCCGATTCGACGAGGATCCTCACTTGGTCCGCCGTGAAGCCCGACCGCTCATTGCTTTGTACCTTGGGCAATTCCACGGCGTCCACCGGATTGCGGTCGATCAATCCTTGTTTGCGGGCGAAGGCGAACCCTGCGGAAAGAATCTTCCGGTCAACGCTCACTGTTCCGGTTGATCGAGTCTTGCTGCGACCATCGAGGAACGACTGCACATCGGCGGTGCGGATGGCCGTCAGGGGCCGGGTAGTGCGCTCGCCTAAATAACCCAGGAATTGCGCCACGGTGGCACGGTAACGTCTAGCGCTGCTTTCTGCTTTCGTGGCCGCCTTGTGGGCAAGCCAGGAAGCAAAAACCTCGCTGGCGGCCACGGCGCGAATAGACTCTTCGCCCCCCGTCACCCGTTCCAGGGTTTCGGAAAGGATCGCCCGCGTACGATCAGCGGTCAGCGTGCCCCTCCTGGCCAGGTGCTCGGCATGCTCCCAGGCATCAGCCAATTTTTGAGCTGTCTGCCGGTCTTTCGTTTTCGTTGATCGAGTTACACGAACACCGGCCGCGTTCCTATACCTCGCAAACCAGTTTCCGCACTGAGGATGCTTTCCCAGAAAGGCCATGCCCAATAGCTAAGCCATAAACTAAGCCCGTCAATGGTGTTATTGATGTCAACAATGTGTGCTTTTGTTGGCTTTTCAATGGGGAGAAGGGGGGGGGATGGAACAATGGGTGGGATCCCTCGAACCCGGCAAAGAGGGCGATTTCGCCGTGTGGTCCGGGCCGCCGCTCGACTCATCAAGTGTGTGTGTGCAGACCTGGATTGACGGAGCAAAGTATTTCGACCGCGCGGCTGAGCCGGGGCGGGTCGAATCACTCCGCGCGGAACGGGCGGTCTTGCTGGCAAAGGCGAAGAAACTGACCGCAGGAGACTCGGAAGGAGTAGGAGGCACTCGGAAACCTGGAGATGCAGCGCGGGCGCTCTTTTTCGTCCAATCGCTCGAGCGCGCGCAGAACATCGGAGCGCATCGCTGCGAGGACTGCTTATTTCCCCGATAAGGCGCCATCTGAATCTGACGAACATTACCGTTTGGCGTGAACCGGGTGGCTGTGATTAAGTTAGCCCGCCAGAGATGAAAGAGATTGTTCCGTTGACGCCGGCGCCGATTGTGCAGAATCGCCTCGCAGAGGTTCGCCAGCTATTCAACCGCTTTGTGGTGCCAAGCTATGGTCGCTTCGACCTCGCCCTGAGTCACGGGGTGGGCTCGTATGTTTGGGACGTCGCGGGAAAACGGTACCTCGATCTGGGGGGTGGCATTGCCGTCTGTTCTTTAGGCCATGCGCATCCGGAGATCTCCGAGGCGCTCATCGAACAATCGCGGCGGTTGGTGCATGTCTCCAACCTCTACTATCAAGAACCTCAGGGACGTCTTGCGGAACGGCTGGTCGGGTTGATCGCTCCGGGCAAGGTGTTTTTCGCCAATTCCGGCGCTGAATCGAATGAGGGCTTGTACAAGCTGGCGCGCCGGTTTGGTCACGACGAAGGGCGGTTCGAAATTCTGACCGCCGTTGACTCCTTCCATGGTCGGACGCTGGCGGGCATTGCCGCGACGGGCCAGGAAAAGGTGAAAAAGGGGTTCGAACCGATGGTGACGGGTTTTCGACACATCCCATTCAACGATCTCAAAGCGATGCGAGACTCCCTATCGCCAGCCACCGTCGCAATTCTGGTCGAGGGTATCCAAGGGGAGGGCGGCATCACGCCGGCTACCGCCGACTATCTGCTTGGACTCAGGGCCTTGTGTGATGAGAAAAAACTATTGCTGTTAATGGATGGAGTACAGTGCGGGCATTTCCGGAGCGGGCATTTCCAAAGTTTTCAGCGAATCCTGGAAGGTGTGCCTGGCGGGGAGACATTCCTACCGGACGGCATTTCCATGGCGAAATCTCTCGGAGGCGGATTTCCAATCGCAGCGTTCTGGGTGCGTGAGGAAGTCCACGGAGTCCGTTTGTGCGATCTACTGGGACCGGGCTCCCATGGGACAACCTACGGCGGCACGCCGCTGGGCTGCGCAGTAGCGTTGCGGATTCTCGACGTGATCGAACGGGAGCAGTTGGCGAAAAATGTCCTGACAACGGGCGTTTTCTTTCGGACTGAGCTCGAGAGGTTGGTGAGAGCGTATCCGGAAAGTTGCCAGGGCGTCCGGGGCCTGGGATTCATGCTTGGCCTAGAATTCCATGACAAAGGATCCATTCCCACATTTTCGAAATCCGACAAGGCAAGTTCCCTGCAAATGGTGAATCGCCTGCACGAGGCTGGATTGCTCACAATCCCCAGCGGCGCACAAATCATTCGTTTTTTGCCCGCCCTGAACCTGAGCTGCGCGCAAGTAAGCGAAGGTTGCGAAATCCTCGAAGGGGTCTTGAAGGCGATTCGTTAGCACAGCTGGACAATCACGTTTTCATCCGCGGGACAGTGTGAACGAATGGTAAAGGCCGGCCTTCGACTTCAAGGCCGGCCTGACACGGATTGTTTGGACCGCGATCAGGGAGCCACGGCCGTGGTGGTGTGTTTCCGGGCAGACGCTTTCCGGGTGCGGGCTGCCTTCGGTTCGCGGGCCGGAGGTTCCGGCTCAAACGCGGCCGCTACAACTTCCTCCAGGCCTTGTTCGTTCTTCCGAAGTTTTCCATGCGCGTATTCCCCAATTCGGATGTCCCCGGCAGCAATGTTTCCGCCCGCGCGCGTCAAGGCACTCGCTCCCTCAAGACGAACCACTCGAACCCCCTGCTGTCGGCGGAGACTGAGGGTCTTTTGGACTTCATCGACGGACGCCACTTCACCGCGGAACGGGTACCAGTCACGGCGGGGACGGGCGGTATCCGAGGCGTTCTTGGATGCCCCGGCGACCGCGGACCCAGAGTCGGCAGCCTGAGTAGAAACGATACTCACGGTGGCGAGGAAGGCCATCGCGACGAGATGTGAGAACAGATTTTTCATTGGAGTTACTTGGTTTTGCTAAGTTTGTTGTGTTTTATTGGTGACGAATCGCTCGATCCGCCGCCCGCCATTTAGCGGGTTCGAATGGGAAAGAACCGGAAGCCGGGGGCGATTTCGAAAAAGTTTCAAACCCCTCGCTTTTCCTGCTTCATTCATTCCTCAACTCTTTCCATTCTTCCGACATGCCCGCTGTACTCGCCGTTTTTGCCCATCCAGACGACATTGAGTTCCGGGCTGCCGGAACGCTTCTGCTGCTTCGAGAGGCGGGCTGGGACGTTCACTACTGGAACATTTGCTCAGGAAATCTCGGCAGCACCGTGATGAAAGCCCGCCAGACAGCACTTGTCCGGCGGCGCGAATCCCAGACGGCAGCCGCCAGGCTGGGTGCGGTGTGGTATCCGCCTTTTGCCAACGATCTGGAGTTATTTTATACCGACGCAAACCTCCGCCGGGTGTGCGCGGTCGTTCGCCGGATTCAACCCTCCATCGTTCTCACACACCCGCCGATCGACTACATGGAGGACCACACGATTTGTTGCCGGCTTGCGGTGACGGGCACTTTTGCTCGTGGCGTTCCCAACTATCGAAGCAATCCCAGCGGCAGACCGACACGCGAGCCGCTCGCCGTTTACCACAGCGCACCGCACGGGCTGAAAGGTCCGCTGGGCGAACCCTACATCCCCGGGTGCTATGTCGACATCGGGGCGGTTCATGCCAAGAAGCGAGACTCCCTCTCGTGCCATCGCAGTCAGAAGGAATGGCTCGATGCGAGCCAGGGGATGGACAGTTACCTGGTGGCACTCGATGAAGACGCCCGGGTGTTGGGCAGGGCATCGGGAAAATTCCATCTATCCGAGTCCTGGACCCGCCATCTCCACCTGGGTTTTGGAGGAGTGGATCAAGACCCGTTGCGGGAAGTATTGGGACCCCGCTGCGCAGGCAATCGAATTGGCCGTGCGGTGAAGACCCTGAAGTAACTCTATTCGCAGACGTCGATTTGGGCGAACCTATCCGGACAATGCTTCCAAAACCCCCCATCCGGATCGCCCTTTGGCTAGAAATCCACCCTGCCGTTGGACGTGCGCCTTCACTTCGGCAATGGCGTTCGACGGGCTGACCAAGCGGCCCGCGTGCTGACGATCGAGCATGGGCAGGTCATTATAATGATCGCCGGCAGCCAGAATTTCGGCGGGCTTGAGATCGTGAAGACGAGCAATTTCGCGCAACGCGGTTCCTTTGCTGTAACCGTGATGACTTAAGCGAGTATAAATATCGTTGCGCACGGCGGCGATTCCACCCTCCACCCGACAGAAGTCCTCCAACATCCGCTGGATCTCGTCCATTTGAAGATTGCTTCGCGCCACAACCGCCAAAGGGGACCAGGCATCCTGGTAAAAGTGGGCGTCGAAACGACCCCTGAGAACTTTGTGAAGCACTTTCAATCCGGGCGCTGTGCGCATGTAAAGAGTGGCATGGTCCTCACGGCACCGTTCATTCCAGGGTTCGACGGGCACGAAACGTTCACCGTCCCGCCGATAGATCTCCCGCTCAACCGCCACCACGTAGTCCGGCCGCACAAACATCTCGGCCTGAGTCATCGCGTCGAGCAGACTGTTCAGATCCCGGCCGGTATTGATGGCCCAGAGGACACCACCTTGCTGCAATTCCGCCAGACGCCGCTGCAATGCGGACGGCACGGCCTCGGCAACACCTTCGTCATGGATCGTTCCGTCGAAATCGGTCGAAATCAGCCGAATGCGGCCCAGTGGCTCCGGTTTTAGATCATGCATGTGGACACCTTGCAACCGGCACAGGCCTGGCTCAGAAAGAATTTCCGCCCCATTCACGTCCGCCGCTTGCGAGTGGGGAGCATCGGAACCAGACTGCGGTCGTCAACGATTATGTCCGCTCCCAATCCTAATCTTCAACTGGCCTATGACGACGCGATGTTTGACTACTCGAGGGAGGAGTACTCGAAAGCATTGGCTCAACTTCAAACAATCCTTACGGAGGACCCGGATCATTTTGATGCCCGTCTCGCGGCAGCGATGTGCCTTTATCGGCAGGGGAACTACGCGGCGGCAATCGTCGAGGGGCACAAGGCCGAGCGGCTTCGCCCCAATGAACAGTTGGTTCACACCAATCTTTCCCTTTTTTACATGAAATCCGGGGACAAGACGACGGCCGAGAAGCATGGTCTGCAGGCCCGAATTGCCTCGTGGAAAGAAAACATGGCACCGCCTCCTGCGGGTGGAGTCGGAGCCCCATCGGGAGAGCCGGAGCTTCAGATGGCTCAACCCAAGGCGACGGCGTTCAAGATGCCCGAGAAGTTTCCGGACATGCCCTGGAAGAAGAAGGCGCCTGCGAAACCGACGACACCACGGGGGGCTGCCGAATCTGCCCCTCAGCCTCCTCCCCATTTGCCATGAACCCTGTTCGCCTAGCTCATCGAGAGGAAACCCGAGCGCGGGATTTATCCCCAGAGACCGTCTGGACGGCGAATGGCGATGGAAGCGTTCACTCTCTATGACCCAACCCCTTGCGTTGATTGAGGTTGGGGCTATTGAGGTGGGTACGGGTCGAACGATTGAAGTCGAGGGCCGACGCTACGCGGTCTTCAATTGTGACGGGGCATTTCATGTTATTGATGACTCGTGTCCACACCGGGGCGGGCCCTTGGGGGGGGGATATATTGAAGGGTGCGAGGTGTACTGTCCGATCCACGGCTGGGCGTTTGATGTGCGAACGGGGGCGTGCAAAAGCAATCCGGGACGACCGGTACGAACCTACTCAGCCCAGGTGCGGGACGGGACGCTGTGGATCGAGCGATAGGTTCGGTGGGGCGGATTATTCGTAGCGGAGCGCCTGGATGGGCTCCAGACGCGCGGCTTTAATCGCGGGCAACAGGCCGGCAACCACTCCGACCGCCGCGCTGAATACGACACTTAAAACCATGGCAACGGGCGTGATCACGGGAGTGTTCGACGTCGGTGACAAGACGATCAGAAAATCCACCAGCAGGTAGCTCGCACCGACTCCAGTAATGGCGCCCAGCAGAGCCAACACAACGCTTTCGACGACGATCTGAACGAATACATCCACGCCTGTGGCCCCGAGCGCCTTGCAGGTGCCGATTTCACGGACCCGTTCATTGATGCTTGCCAGCATGATGTTCATGATGCCGATGCCGCCCACGAGAAGGCTGATGCCGGCGATGATGCCACCGCTCAAGCGGGCGTTCTTAATCTGCTTGGCGATGCTCTCGATTTGATTTTCCTGAGTCTGGAACTGGAAATCCTCAATTCCGTGGTGCGTCAACATCATGACATTGCGCGCTTGTTGAAGGGCGGGCTCGAGCAGTTCCAAATCCCGGACCTTGATATCGATGTTACTGAGCCGGGGATCGGGAACGCCACTGAGATCCCCCGCAGAGCGGAAGCGGACCCACGCGGTATTGAGGGGAATATAAACGGTACTATTCTTGCTCCAAAACGCCCATCCGCCCTTGCGTTCCCACCCTTTTTGCCGCTTGGGTCCCGACGATGGACCTGCTTCGGTTTTGGACAGCTGTTTTGCAAGAAGGCGTTCTTTGGCTTCCTTCTCACTCATGTAACGCACGAACATCCCGACGATGGTAAACGGTTGGCCGTTGAGAAGAATCCGTTCGCCAACGGGATTGATTTCAACACCGATCTTTTCCGGAGCTCCAAAAAGAACATCCCGGATGCCGACGCCAATTACACAGACGGCACTGGCGTTTTCCTCGTCCACCTCATTGAAAAACCGACCGTGCTCGAGCGTGTGAAGGTTCATTCCCAACACCTCAGGCTGAACCCCGGCGCACTCTCCTGGCTGGATTGACTTATCACCCCGAGTGACGGTCACTTCTTCGAGAGCCATTTCCGGTGAGACGAGACGCAACAGCGGTGCGCTACGGCGCAGCGCCTCGACATCGCGCATGGTGCGGCCCGGTGCCTGGTCGGCGAGATGATCCTGATGCGCCGGCACGGGTTGAGAGCGAAGCAAAACCTTGTCCGCACCGCCCATCGCTACCATTGCCTCTTTCATCCCATTTTCCATTCCCTTGATGACAGCGCTCATGCCCACCAACGAAGCAACGCCCAGGACGACGCCAAACATCGTGAGCAAAGAACGGAATTTGTGGGACCAAATCTCCTTCAAACCGATCAGAATGGTATTGAAGAGAAGCATTAATCGTAGCGAAGCGACTGGATGACGTTCATGCGGGCGGCCTTGGCCGCAGGGAAAAGACCCGCGATGACCCCGACGAGCAGGCTGAAGCCGAAGGCAAAACTCATGGCGCCGAAGGTCATAATCGGTGCGTTATCGGTTGGAGTGACTTCGGAAATCAACCAGATCACGGCCTTGGAGGTCAGCAGCCCGAAGGCTCCACCCACCACGGCGATCACCACACTTTCCACCAGGATCTGGGTGAAGATATCGACTCCCGCGGCACCGACCGCCTTGCGGATGCCGATTTCGCGGATCCGTTCGCTGATGCTGGCGAGCATGATGTTCATGATACCGATGCCACCGACAAACAAACTGATCGCTGCAATGAATCCACCGCTGAGGCGCGCGTTCTTTACGGACGTGTGGATTTGCTCCGCCCAATCCTCCTGAGTGCGAAAGGTGAAATCCTCGATGCCTCGATGGTTCACCAGCAGGACATTGCGGATCTGGTTCAGGGCGAGGTCTATTTTATCCACGTCGCGAATGCGGATCTCCATGTTGTTGAGCCGGGGCTCGGGCGGGAGGTTTGTCATTCCGGACTTAAATTTTAGCCACATCGTATTAAGCGGCATGTAAACCGTATTATTCTTGATCCAAAAGGCGAAGTTGTTACGTCGCCCACCGCCGCCACCCCACCCGCGACTACGCTTGGGCCCACCGGCAGCGCCAGCCGGTCCGGCCGCCCGGCGTGCTTCATTCTCCGCCTGTTCGATCTCACGCTCTCGACGTTCTTGCTCCCCCTCATACCGCTCAAACATTCCAATGATGGTCAGGGGGTATCCGTTGACGGTCATCTGACGTCCGATTGGAATAATTTCTGATCCAGTTCCCTCCGGTTTGCCAAAGAGTTCATCTCGAATTCCGGTGCCGATCACGCAGACATCCCGCGCTTGTTCATTGTCAATTTCGTTAAACATCCGGCCATGTTCCACGCGATGTTCCACCATCTCCAACTGCACCGGCCAACAGCCTGTGGTCATGAATGTCCGATACGTCTTGCCGTTGGCAGCCAGTGTGGGGGATGGCTCCAGGCGCATTTCCGGGGAGACGATCTCCACTTCAGGCGCGCTCGCCATCAACGCCTTGACGTCCCTCAGCGTTACGCCGGTGGCAAAATCTCTCATGTGCCGCTGTTCAACCGGCACCGACTGAGCTTCGACCCGGACCTTCTGAAGCCCGCCAATAGCCACCAATGCTTCCTTCAGTCCGTTTTCCATTCCCTGGACCATGGCACTCATCGCAACGAGGGATGACACGCCCAACACAATGCCCAGCATGGTGAGAACGGACCGGAACTTGTGAGCCCAAATCTCTTTCAATCCGACCAGGATGGCATTCAGAAAGCTCACGAAACCGGGGTTGGTCTGCGCTCAAGACCGGCGAGTTTTTCGCCCAACTTGGTGGCTACCTTTCCATTGCGGATTTCAATTTTGCGAGGTGTGACGGCAGCGATTTCCGGATTGTGAGTGACGAGGATCACCGTCCTCCCCTCCTCACTCAACCGCCGGAAGAGAGCCAGAATTACTTCGCCGGTATGCGTGTCCAGATTGCCCGTGGGTTCGTCGGCCAGAATGATTCGAGGATCATTAACCAGTGCGCGGGCGATCGCCACGCGCTGTTGCTGCCCTCCGGAAAGCTGATTGGGACGACTGCGGAGGCGGTGGCCCAGCTCAACCAACTCCAAAGACCTCACCGATCGCTCCCGGCGTTCCCGCCCGCCAACCCCCGAGTAGATCATCGGCAGCTCGACGTTTTGCACGACGTTCAGCTTGGGCAACAAATTGAAGAACTGGAACACGAACCCGATCTTTCGGTTTCGGATTTGGGCGAGTTCCCGCTGAGTCGCCTTACCGATTTCGGTTCCGTCCAACTTGATGCTTCCGAGCGACGGCGAGTCGAGACATCCCAGGATGTGCATCAGCGTGGATTTGCCACTGCCACTGGGGCCAATGATTGATACGAATTCGCCCGCGTCGATATCGAGGGAAACATCGTCGAGCGCTCGAATTTCCTCACCCCCGAGGTGATAGATTTTGCTGATGTTCCTCAGTTCAAGCAGTGCCATACGTGTTGCTGGAAAAAGAGTCGATCAACGGATGGTGGTTGCGGACCCGGTGGCGGGCGCGGGACGAGTCCCACTTCCTGTTGATGGAGTTCCGGCACCGGCGGCCCGAGTCGCAGCCGCCGGAGGTGCTTTACCGGGAGCCCCTGGCTTCCGATCCTTGTTTTTGTCTTCTAGAGAGACAACTTCGCCTGCGGCCAATCCCTTGGTGACCTCTACCACAAAATAATCGCTGACCCCGATCTGGATTGGACGGCGTTCCCATTCCTCGCCGTTCTGGACGAACGCATACCGTTCCATCTGGCGCGTATCCGGATTCATTTCAGTGAACACCGCCGCGAGGGGTGCAGCCACCACGCTGTCCGCACTGGCGACGGGAATCAGGATGTTGGCCGTCATTCCTGGGCGGATCCGCCGGTCTACATCCTTGAGGAGGATTCGGGCGGCAAAACCTTTGATGCTGTTCTTGATCGTCGCCTGCGGTGCAAGACGCTCGACCCGGCCGATGACCTTCAGCCCAGGAACAGCCTCGACAGTCACTTCAACCTCTTGATTCACCCGCAAACGGGTGACGTCCGCCTGATTGATGTGGGCGTTGATCACCAGATCGTTGAGATTGGCAATGGTGAGAACTTCGGTGCCGGAATTGAAGCCACCGGAGCCACTCACGGCTTGTCCCACTGAAATGGGACGGGTTAGGACGGTGCAATCAAAGGGTGCGGTCACCCGGGTTTTCCTGAGTTTATCGTTCACTTGATCGAGTGCTGTCTGCGCACGTTCCAGGCTGTTTTTTGCGAGTTCAAACTTCGTCTTCTCGTCTTCAATAAGCTCGAGAGCGATCAGGCGGCTGTCATACAATTGGCGAGCTCGTTGAAAATTGCGTTCCGCTTGGCCCAGCTCCAGTTTTCCACGCGCGATAAGTGTTTCTTGCGATCGTTTTTCAATCTGCAAATCCCGATCATCGAGCTGAAACAAGAGCTGATCCTTTTTTAAAAGGTCACTCACATCAACGGTTAGCACCAAAATTTTCCCATTCACCTCCGGACGGACGCTTACCTGCTCGGAAGGCGTGATTTCCCCAGCAGCGCTCACCGCGAAATGGATGCTCCGGGTTTCGATGGTCGCCGTGGTTGGCCGCCCGCCAGGTCCGGTTCCGACCGACGCGGATGTCGGGTGCTGCTTCTGCCACCAGAACCAGCCACCGGCAGCAAGAGCCACCGCCACAAGTAGAGCAATAAACGATTTCATTCGATAGACCCGACCAACCTAGTCAATTAATACGTCTACGTGCAATTCGAGTTTGAGCATCTGTTGAAGTTTGAGCATCCGTTGGAATTAGTTTCTGCGCCCTCCTCCTTGTTGAACGTCAGGCAGAAGGTGATCGCAGCGCCATTCAAGTTGGTTTTTCTAGCGATTTGCCTATTCAATCCTTCGCATGTCTGCACCCCACATCGTCTTCTCCGTCGCGCTCGGACTCATCCTACTCCACTGGTTGGGCGGGTTCTGTCTGGATCACCTCAATCAACGGGAGGTCGAATCGCACCGCGGGGCCGTGCCGACAACTCTCCGAAACATGATCGACCCGGTGACGCACGCAAAATCCACGGAATATACCCTGGCAAAACTGAGATTGGGCGGCTGGGAGGAGGCTTGGGGAACCGTGGTATTGATCGCCGTCCTAGCCAGCGGCCTACTCCCCGCATGGTACGCGCGGTGGGGACTCACCGCCGACGCCAGTGCGTGGAAGCAGGCGGCTTGGCTGCTGGCAACCGCCGTACTTCTCGGTTTGACATCTCTCCCATTCGACTGGTGGTCTCAATTTCGTCTTGAGGAACGCTTTGGGTTTAACACCACGACCCCGACCACCTGGCTGATCGATCGTCTGAAAGGCCTGCTCCTGGCGGGTGCCATCGGTTTTCCTCTGCTAATGCTCCTATTAAAATGGGTGAACTGGATGGGATCCCACTGGTGGATATGGGCGTGGGTAACTCTGTTCGCTGTCCAACTCCTCCTCCTCATACTCGCGCCAATTCTAATCCTACCGCTCTTCAACCGGTTCACGCCCCTGCCGGACGGTACGTTGCGCGAACGCCTGTTGCAACTTGGGGAAAAAACCGGATTCAGCGCTCGGACGATCCAAGTGATGGACGGCAGCAAACGTTCCCGCCACTCGAATGCCTATTTCACAGGCTTCGGCCGCTTCCGGAAAATTGTATTGTTCGATACCTTGGTCGGACAACTCACCGAGCCAGAACTCGAAGCGGTGCTGGCTCACGAGATCGGACATTATAAGCGAGGGCACATACCCCAGCGACTTCTCTGGGCCGCCGTCAGCTCTCTGGCAGCCTTTGCTTTGATCGGTTGGTTGGCTCGTCAGTCGTGGTTTTTGGCGGCATTTGGTTTCCCCCCCAATGCGGGCGTTGCGCCCGCTCTGCTGCTGTTCATGCTTCTCGGGAGTGCGGTGACCTTTTGGTTTTCTCCCCTCGGCAATCTCTGGTCGCGGCATCATGAGTACGAGGCGGACCGGTATGCCCGCGAAGCCGTCGGCGGTGCCGATCCGCTGATTGGCGCCCTCCGGAAACTGTCCGAGAAAAATCTTACCAATCTCACCCCTCACCCGTGGTACAGCGGATTTCACTATTCCCATCCCACTCTTGTTGAGCGTGAGGCCGCACTCCGGTAAGTGGGTTCGGGATCACGGTTTGCGCGGACTCCCGTCCGCGACTATGCCTTTTCTTGTAGTCGCGTTCGGAAGAACGCGCTCTTTTCCAGCCCTTCTCCATGAAGTTCGAACCTCCAAAGCAACGGTCGGAATTCTCACACTATCTCCCCCCGACTCCTTCGCCCACATTACCAAGCGGACGCATTTGTTTTCTGGACACTTACCATTCACGAACGCGGGACGGGTTGGCTCAACGAACGATTTCACTCAACCTTTCGCGAAGCTCTGCTTCACGCTGCGGCCCGTGAAGGGCTCTTTTGTCCAGCCTATTGCCTAATGCCCGATCACATCCATCTCGTCTGGATGGGCCTTCGAAAATCCACCGATCAACGCAATGGGATGAAATCTCTCCGCACGAATTTGGGGCGAGCTCTCAAACCAGCGGAATTTCAGCACCAGGCCCACGATCATGTCCTTGATCCTTTAGAACGGACCGCGAACGTCCTTCCGGTGAGGTGCTCCGAATACGTATTGTTCAATCCTGTGCGCGCGGGACTGGTGGCGAAGCCTCAGGAATGGAAACACACCGGGGCAGTGATACCAGGGTATATGGATGTAAATCCGTTTGACGCCGACTACTGGCCGTGGATGTGGAAACGCTATGCTGCTATGCGCGAACCGGGCATTGAAGAGCGAATAATTCCGCCAAGGCGGATGGAGTGAGTGAGAAACCGCACAGTCGCGTTCGGCAGAACGCGCTCTTCCAGCCGGCTAAGGTTGTCGTCGGGGGAGTATTCGGACCTTGGGTTCGGGATCATGGTTTGCGCGGACTGCCG
>SIBK01000131.1 GCA_009695205.1 Pedosphaera sp.
CACTGCATCTCGCGGATCGTCGGCGGCCAGAGGCTCCTGGACGATCTCGGGAAAGAGAAATTCGTCGGGATTCTCGCCAAATTGGCCGAGTTTTGCGACGTGGAGGTGATCACCTACTGCATCATGTCCAACCACTTCCACCTGCTCCTGCGCGTTCCAATACGAGTCGAACTCTCCGATGATCAGTTGGTCGCCAAGATCGTTAAGTTCTATGGCAAGAAGGGGATCCTGACGACCCTCGCTCAGGAGGGTTTGAAGTTGCGGGGCAAGATTGACCCGGACATTCGAGAGTCCGTGGTGAGCCGGATGGGCGACGTTTCCGCGTTCATGAAGGAGCTGAAACAGCGGTTTAGTCGGTGGTATAACAAGACCACGGGACGATTTGGGACGCTCTGGGCAGAGCGGTTTACGAGTGTCGTCGTGGAAGACTCGGCGACGGCGCTCAGGACGGTAGCGGCCTACATCGATCTGAATCCAATCCGAGCGGGATTGGTCCAGGACCCGAAGGACTATCGTTTTTGCGGATACGCAGCGGCGTTAACGGGTGCGACAACGATTCGACAGGGCCTTATGAGCTTTTTGGAACCGGCGGATTGGGGGAAGGCGGCGGCGAAATACCGGATGATCTTGTTCGTGGCGGCCGGTTCGGCCAACCGAAGCGACAAAGCGGTGTTGGATCCACAGACCATCCGGGCGGAATTGGCCCGAGGGGGAGAGTTGAGTCTAGGCCAGGTGCTGCGTTTGCGCGTGCGACATATGACGGATGGAGTGGTTCTGGGTTCGAAGGATTTTGTAAATGAGATGTTCACCCGACATCGGGACCGATTCAGTGCGCGTCGAAAAGACGGAGCCCGTCCAATTCGGGGCGTACCGTTACCGGGGATTTGCGTGATGCGGGATCTGCGAGTGGACGCGATTGGATGACGGTGAATTCAGTCCCCGAGTCGCAGAAGCCCGATTGATTTCCGTCATCATGGATGATGATAGCAACTATCGGAACCATCTATGACCAAGAAACGCACCTCCCCGAGCATCGTCTGGTCCGTCTTCCCGATGGGGCACCGCTCGATTTCACCCCGGGCAACGAGCAGGGCGTCGTTTTCTGTTTTCCCATTTGGCGCGGCGATTCGGGGTCCGAATGGGGCTCATTCAGCCGACAATTTCACGAATCACGGTCCCTCCTGGCGTCATCGGTCGGGGGCGGCCTCCGGAATCTTCGATGATCACGGAGGGGTCGATCCCCATCGCGGCGTACAGCGTGGCGATGAAATCCGCCGGCGTGACCGGATTGGAGGTGGGGCGCTGGGCCTTTTCATCGGAGGCGCCGTGGACGTATCCCTGCTTCACGCCCGCACCGGTGAGCAGGATGTTGTAAAGGTACGACCAATGATCGCGGCCTCCGTTGTTATTGACCTTGGGCGAGCGGCCCATTTCGCCCATCACCACGATCAAGGTTTCATCGAGCAACCCGCGCGCGTGCAGGTCTTCGCAGAGCGCCGAGTAAACCTGATCCAGCGAGGGCAGTCGAAAATCCTTCATAATCGGGAAGTGCCGCGAATGCGTGTCCCACGCCGTCGGATCTCCGCCAACCTTGTCGAAACATTCCCAACAAACCGTCACAAAACGCACGCCGCGCTCGATCATCCGCCGCGCAGTAAGCGCCGCTTCGCCGTAGAGATGACGGCCATAACGGTCGCGGGTCGCGGGTTTCTCTCCCGTGAGATCAAACGCGCGCCACGGACTATTGGCGGAACTGGTGTCCGCCAGAATATCGAAGGCGCGCCGCTGATAGTCGTCGAAGCGTTCGTAGGCCTCGGAGTTTCCGATCTGCGCGGTCTGGGCCTGCAATTGCTCGGCGAGTTTCCGCCGACTGCTAAAGCGATCGAGCGTGATGTCGGAATTTAATTCGGTTCCCAACGGCACAATCCGCCCGGTCGGATGGCGCTGCACATCGTAAAAGTCCTTCGGTACATAGGTGTCATGGAGTTCACACTGGGTGATGAGTGGATCCCACCTTTGGCCGAGCCATCCGGCGAACGGTCCCGGTCGCGTGATCTTCTCGCCCCAACCGGGATAACAGGGCATCCAGACGCTGGCAGGCATTGTGTGGCGCCCATTCCGCGCGAGATATTCGATGACACTGTTCATGCTCGGCGCTTGCGTGGGGAGCGTGGGCACGAGCGATTCGAGCTTGTCGGGCGGGGCACCGGTCATGGTGTACAGCAGGCCGGCGCTGTGATCGTTCATGTCGTGCGTTGCTGAACGGATCAGCGTGGAGCGATGCATCCACTTCGCCATGCGCGGCAGGTATTCGCAGAAATGGACGCCCGGCACGGACGTCGGGATGGAGCCGAACTCACCGCGAAATTCGAGCGGCGCATTGGGTTTCGGATCGAACGTCTCCTGCACGGCCGGGCCGCCGAACAGGTAGAGCAGGATGACCGACTTCGCCTTGCCGCGTGCGGGAGCGATGATTTGAGCCTGCTCCGCGCGGACTAGATCTTCCAGCGACAGCCCCAGGAGCGAGAGTCCGCCCATGCGCAGCATCTCGCGGCGGGTGAGACCGTCGCACGCCTGCTGGGTTGTTCCGAGGACACGAATCATGCGGATGGCCCGGAGACGTCCTGCAGGAGTCAATAGTGCGCGGCAAGCGGCCGGGAATGCCCGGAAATAGACTCCCGCCGGGCGCGGGCGTCAATCAGAAGGTGGCGCACCCCGCTTCCGGGGGTGTAAGGCAAAAAATCTCCACGAGCTCCAGTATCACTCACCTCACTTCGTGACCTTTGTGTGCGGTTAATTATGTTTGGATGAATGGAGAACCCACTCGACACTTGGTATCTGAGTGGGTTGCAATCTTGAGAGAATCAAACATCAGCGCCTGCAAAAAGAAGAACCTGCCGTGTCTGCTCCATTCCATATTCTTCAACGTGTCCTGGTGATCACGATTGGTCTACTGTCCGGAGAGCGACCGTTTTTGTGGTGCCATGTTGCGCTCGTTTCGGGAATTCTCGTGGCTATGAACTCGAGCGCTGCCACCTTTGTTTACGTTGGGAATGCCGAAAGCAGCGACGTTGATGTGCTGCAACTCGATCCGCGGACTGGCGACCTGACGAGAGTCCAGAAGGTGCCGATCCCCGGCATCACCACGTCCGGTAGCTCGACGCCGATGGCGGTGAGTCCAGATCGTCGGTTTCTTTACGTCGGGACACGCGGGGAGCCGAAGATTGCCGCTGGATTCTCCATCGAACCGACGAGCGGACGACTCCAACACGTGGCCAGCGGGCCACTTGTTGACAGCCTGGCCTACATCGCCACGGATCGCACGGGGCGTTACCTGCTCGGCGCTTCGTATCCTGGAAACAAGATCACCGTCAATCCCATTGGCTCGCCGGGAAGGGTGCAGCCTGTCTTGCAGGTGCTGACCGATTATCCGAACGCCCATTCGATCCTCGCGGACGCCGGGAACCGCCATGTCCTGGTTGCGACGCTCGGCAACAATCTCCTCAACGTGTTTGATTTCGATGCGGCCACCGGAAGGCTTTCTCCGAATTCAGCGTCGTCGGTTTCAATGAAAGAAAAAACCGGCCCCCGGCACTTCACCTTTCATCCGAACGGCACGTTTGTCTATCTCTTGGGCGAACTCGACGGCTCCATCCACGTCCTGGACTACGATGCGAGTTCGGGCCAATTGAAGGAGAAGCAAACCGTCAGCGCTTTGCCGCCCGATTTTCAGGGCGCACCCTCGGCTGCAGACCTTCACATCACGCCCGACGGGAAATTTCTTTACGGATCCGAACGAACTTCCAGCTCGCTGGCCGGATTCAGGGTGAATTCTGCAGACGGGACGTTGTCGTCCATCGGGTGGGTGGCGACCGAGAAGACGCCGAGGGGGTTCAACATTGATCCGTCGGGACGTTACCTGCTGGCGGTCGGGCAACACTCCCACCAGATGTCGAGTTACCGGATCGACGCCACCACGGGGCAGTTGATCAAGCTCAAGGAATACCCGACGGGCAAAAGCCCGAACTGGATCGAGATCTTGGATCTTCGGTGAGGTGAGGGGTGTGGTCGTGAATCGTGCCTCGCTATGGTTCCACGCCCGTCTTGGAATAGTTATGGGCGTAACCGCGCTTCATGAATTTCAGATCACGATCGTTGGGCGGTCGGGCGGCCTGGTTATAATTGCCGGTCTTGGACATTAGAATCGTCGTGTCGTCCTGCCACTGCTGTGTGTTGGCGTGTCCGTCCGCCCAGCCCAAGGTGCTTTTCCGGTTGTGCCAGACGGCCATCACATCGACCCACTGATTTCCTGGTTTCGGGTCCAACAAAAAAGAGCCAACGTTAAATCCCCGATTGTCCGCTCGTTCCACGAAGACATACTTGGTGGAAGGGGTCACGATCTGACCGACTTTTTGGATTATAAGATCGACATGTTCCCCATTCAGAGCTCCGGCGATCGAGTAACTATCGAAGGCAAAACCACTGCCCGGCTGCAGTTTGATGCGCTGGTCTCCGAGACAATGATAGACGTTGACATCTTGCAGGTAGCGAAACAGGGAACCTTTGCGAATTCCCGCGTGGACGCCTTCGAGGGCCGCGGTTTTAGTCATTCCCTTGGACGGCGTGGGTTGCGGGGGCCAGCTCCAATCGTGCGGGCCTCCGACATTATTGCCTCCGACCATGACGTCGTTATTATCCGTGGCATACATGACCCAAGCCAACGCGAGTTGTTTTTGATTGCTTTGGCAGCGGGCTCCCGAGGCTAATTCTTTGGATCTGGCCAACGCGGGCAGCAACATTGCTGCAAGAATCGCGATGATCGCAATCACCACCAGGAGTTCAATGAGCGTAAATGCAGCTCGGTGAGGTTCGTTGCGAGGGGAGCTCGATGCGGGCATCATAAGTGCGTCTCGAAGTGCGTCTCGTTTTCGGCCACGGAATGGATGGATGGCGATCTCCACGCTAAGAAATTGACGAATGGGCGTGCGGTTTCCGGAGCATTCGCAGGCTAGACCTCGGGAGGAAGTTGAGGCAAGAATGAACTCCGAATGAACTCCGAAAAACCGAATTGAACCGCTGACGTGAGAGGGGGACGACGATTTGGGATGCGACTGATACTGTGGGTCGCGGTGTTCTTATGGCTGATGCCAGGGCGTGCCGCGGATGATTCTCAGCCGCCGGCCGACCCAGTACATCAGCAGGCCAATCGTTCTTTGGCCGCCCTGGATTTCAATCGCGACATCAGTCCTATCCTCTCGCGGCATTGGATCGAGCAAGGGGCCAACTACGGGACCCATTGGGCCTTCGTGTCGCCCCCAGATCCGCCTCCGCCCCAAGTGGTTGATGGTCGTTGGGCTCAACAGCCGCTGGATTTGTTCGTTCTGGCGGGATTGGAGGCGGTCGGGCTTCGTCCCGCGCCATGCGCCGACCGGCGGACGCTGCTTCGCCGGGCCACCTTCGATCTGATCGGTTTGCCGCCCACGCCGGAACAGGTTGCGGCCTTTCTCGCCGACACCTCTCCTGAGGCGTTTGCCCGGGTTGTGGAGTCACTGTTGGCCTCACCGCGCTACGGCGAACGTTGGGGCCGGCATTGGCTGGATGTCGCCCGTTACGGCGATTCCAACGGAGGCGACGAAAACCACTTTTACCCGCACGCCTTTCGTTACCGCAATTACGTGATCGACGCTTTCAACCGGGATCTGCCGTATGACCGGTTTCTGCTGGAGCAAATGGCGGGTGACCTGTTGCCACCGACGGCGGACCTGGGCGAACAGGCGAAGCGGGTGACCGCCACCGGTTTCCTGGCCATCGGCACCAAGATTCTCGCGGAAAAAGATCCGGTGAAAATGCGCGCCGACATCGTGGACGAACAGATCGACACCTTTGGCAGGGCGCTCATCGGATTAACGCTGGGCTGTGCCCGATGCCATGACCACAAGTTCGATCCGATCCCCACCAAGGATTACTACGCACTGGCGGGTATTTTCCACAGCACTTCGCTGACGGATCAGCCTCTCGAGACGGAGGCTTATCAGGTGGCGATGGCTGCTCACCAATCCCAGATCAAGGACCTGGAATCGGAGGTGGCGGAAACCGATCGGCGTGTTCGAGATCTGCTGGACGAGCGAGCCCGCGTCGAATCGAAACCGAACCACGCGCAGATCGACAAGATCCTGGTGCCGCCGGCCGCATCCGCCGCCGTGCTCAGCGAAGCCAGTACCCGCGCCCGGGTGCTGGCCGCGAAGCTGAGTGTACTGCGGACGAATGCTCCTCAGCCGGAAATAATCATGGCGGTTAAGGACGGCAAGGTGGGCGACGCGAAGATTCATCTCCGAGGCAGCCATACTTCGCTGGGGGCGCTGGTGCCGCGCGGCTTTCTAAGTCAGATCGGCAACGATGGACGTCCCCTCCTGGGGCAGGATCGCAGCGGCCGGCTGGAACTGGCACGATGGCTGACCCGCCCCGATCATCCGCTGACCAGTCGGGTCATGGTCAACCGGATCTGGCGTTGGCACTTCGGCAAGGGCATCGTCGGCTCAACCGACAATTTCGGTACCAAGGGCCAGCGTCCGACTCATCTGGACCTGTTGAACCATCTTGCCTGGCGTTTTATCGAGGATGGCTGGTCTCCGAAGGCCATGCACCGCCGAATCATGCTCTCCAGCACCTATCAGATGGTCTCGGTGGTGCGCGACCGCGAGGCGGAACGTGTCGACCCGGCCAACACGCTCTACTGGAAACGTGACGTCATCCGCCTCGAGGCCGAGGCGTTTCGAGATGCGGTCCTGCAGCTCGCAGGGGGGCTGGATTTCAGGATGGACGGTGCGCCGCCCAGGGTGAAGTCCGCGGATCCCTCGCCGGAAGATCTTGAAAGAAACCGGAAGGTTTATGAACAGTCGCCGCGCCGGACCGTTTACCTGCCGGTGGTGCGCTCGAATGTTTACGATTTGTTGACGCTGCTCGACTTTCCTAACGCCTCCACTCCTGACGGGAGCCGGGCGACGACGACCGTACCGACCCAAGCGTTGCTGATGATGAATAATCCGGGGTTGATCGAACAGGCGGGACGCCTGATGGCTATCGTGCTGCGTGATCCGCGTTTTGGCACCGATCGTGCCCGGTTAAATGCTCTGTATGAAAAATTATTCAGTCGTCCGGCCACGGGGCAGGAGTTGGACTGGGGCCTGTCGTTTCTCAAGAGTTATGGGGCGGACGAGGCGGGGGCGGTTGGAGTGGGAGACTCGGATGTCGCGTGGGTTGCGCTCGGCCAAACCTTGCTCATCTCGAACGAATTTGTTCACAACTGGTAAGCACCGACTTCGGATCCAGTCCCATGAACCCACGCCTTACCTCTCCCCCGTCCGGTGGGTGGATTTCGCGACGCGAGATGTTGCAGCGGATTTGCCTTGGATTCGGTGGATTGGCCTTTCACGCCGCACTGGCCACCGAGGGTCGGTCGGAGCCCTCTGGCGCGATCGCCGCCCATCCGCTGATGGCGGGTGTGCCGCTCCTTAGGCCCCGCGCCCGGCGCATGATTTTTCTGTTCATGCACGGAGGGCCGTCGCACGTCGATCTGTTCGACTACAAGCCCCGCCTCTATACCGAGCACGACAAACCGCTTCCGTTCCAGGAACGCGCCGTCCAGTTTGCCAGCCGCGGGAATCTGATGCGACCGCCGTGGGGATTCCGGCAGGCGGGGGCTTCCGGCCTGTGGATGTCCGAGTTGTGGCAACATCTGCCGCGCGTGGCGGACGAGTTGTGCATGATCCACTCGATGTGCGAGACCAATGTTTCGCATGGCGGGGCGTGCATGAAACTCCACTGCGGCGACGAAGCCTTCGTCCGTCCCAGCCTGGGCTCATGGCTCAGCTATGGCCTTGGTACGGAAAATCAAAACCTGCCGAGCTTCATCACGATTTGCCCCAGCTCGCTCCACGGTGGGGTGAACAATTATGGCGCTGCCTTCCTGCCCGCGATTCATCAAGGGGTGCCCTTGGGTACGCCGGGCTATCCCAACACCCCCGCCAAGGACGCGAAATTCAACTACATCACCCACCCGCATGCCGGAGACCGTCAACAAAAGCTCCAGCTGGAATTGTTGCGACGTCTGCATGAGGAAACCCTCGGCGCCACCGGTCAGAATCCGAATCTGGAGGCACGCATTCAGTCGTTCGAACTGGCGTTCCGCATGCAGACGGCGGCGCCCGCGGCAACCGACTTGTCCGAAGAATCTCCGACCACGCGCGCGCTGTACGGACTGGACGATCCAGAAACGGAAAATTTCGGGCAGATGTGTCTGCTGGCGCGACGCTTTGCGGAACGCGACGTGCGGTTCATCCAGGTGAGCCATGCCGGCAGTCTGAAGTTTAACAACGAACAGTGGGATCAACACAGCCATCTGGAAAAGGGCCATGCCCTCAATGTCCGGCAGATCGACAAACCGATCGCCGGGCTGATCCAAGACTTGAAAGGCCGTGGCCTGCTGGAAGACACGCTCGTGTTGTGGGGCGGCGAATTTGGCCGCACTCCCACCGCCCAAGCGGGCACTGGCCCCAGGGGACGGGATCACCATCCCGACGGCTTCACCCTTTGGATGGCCGGCGGCGGGGTCAAAGCTGGATTTCGTTACGGAGCCACTGATGAGTTTGGCTACCATGCGGTGGAGGATCGCTGCACGATCCACGATCTGCACGCCACCCTCCTGCATCTCCTGGGATTGGATCACACTCGGCTCACCTACGCCCACGCCGGCCGTGATTACCGTCTCACCGATGTCTTCGGCAGCGTTGCGCAAAAGATTCTCGCCTGAGGAACGATCCTTCCGGGGTTATCCGTGCCGGCGGCATCCGGGTTGCGCCGGATATCCCGTCATGCGATTCCCTTTCCGCGAAAGATCGCTCGCCGAGTCCATTCCGGTCCATCCGGAAACGCGAAAGCCCGGAGCGATTCGCGTTTGATTTCGGAGGAATATCCCGGTTTCGTCGGCGCACAATAGCGACCCCTCTGGATGACACACGGATCGACAAAGTGCTCGTGGAGATGATCGACGAACTCACATACGCGACCCTCCATCGTCGGATTGAAACGGATGTAATCGACCAGAACGAGATGCGCGACGAGTTCGCACAGGCCGACTCCGCCGGCATGTGGACACACCGGCACGTCGTAGCGCCGGGCGAGCGCCATGATGGCGAGATTGTCGTTCACGCCACCGACGCGACAACTGTCGAGTTGGCAAATCTGCATTCCGCCGGATGCCAGAAACTGCTTGAACATCACGCGGTTCTGGCATTGTTCGCCCGTGGCGACTTTGATCGGGGCAATGGAGCGTGCGATTTCGGCGTGACCGAGGATGTCGTCGGGCGACACGGGCTCCTCGAACCACCAAATGCCAAACGGAGCGAGGGGCTTGATCCACTCGATCGCCTCCCGCACATCGAAGCGCTGATTTGCATCGACCATGAGCACGCGGTCGGGACCAATTTCCTCGCGAATGATGCGCGCGCGGCGAACATCGTCCGCGATCGATTGTCCGATCTTCATTTTGAAGTGCGTGAAGCCTTCGGTGATTGCTTCGCGGCAACGCGCGCGCACGACGTCATCGGAGTAGCCGATCCAACCACAACTAGTCGTGTAGGCGGGAAAGCCTTCGCGTTCGACGCGCGCGATGCGTTCGGCTCGCGTGGCATCATTGGCGTGCAGCATCGCGAGCATTGCCGTTTCATCAACCGCGTCGCGAATGCCGTGAAAATCGGTTGCGGCGACGAGTGTTTCTGCGGGCATTTCGGCCAGCAATTTCCACAAGGGTTTGTTCGCCAGCCGTGCTTCGAGATCCCACACGGCGTTCACCAGCGCGGCGAGCGCGAGTTGCATCACGCCCTTCTCCGGACCCAGCCAACGGAACTGCGAGTCTTGCGCGAGGCTGCGCCAGAACGCGCGACGATCCTTCGCGATGTCCGCAAGGGTCTTGCCCACGACAAGCGTCGAGAGCGACTCAATCGCCTGGCAGACGATTTCGTTTCCGCGACCGATCGTGAACGTGAGCCCGTGTCCCGCAATGGGTGCATCGGTGTGGAGCACGACGTAGGCCGCCGAATAATCAGGGTCCACATGCACCGCATCGGAACCGTGCTGCTCTTCAGAAGTAGGGAAGCGAAGATCGATGATCTCCGCGCGGGTGATGGTTGCGGTCGACATGAAGTTCAAAGTTTCGTCGTTCGTTCAGGAATGATTTCGCCTTTGACGGTGCTTGCCTAGCATTTCTCAGCAAGTGCATAGCGTGCGCCATGCGTCTTGGAAATTCGTCTCACACTCAGCCCACGCACTCAGCCGACAATTTCACGAATCACGGTGCCCCCCGGCGTCATCGGTCGCGGCCGGCCTCCGGAATCGTCGATGATCGCGGAAGGATCAATTCCCATCGCGGCGTACAGCGTGGCGATGAAATCCGCCGGCGTGACCGGATTGGAGGTGGGGCGCTGGGCCTTTTCATCGGAGGCGCCGTGGACGTATCCCTGCTTCACGCCCGCACCGGTGAGCAGGATGTTGTAAAGGTACGACCAATGGTCGCGGCCACCGCTGCTATTGACCTTGGGCGAGCGGCCCATTTCGCCCATCACCACGATCAAGGTTTCATCGAGCAACCCGCGCGCATGCAGGTCTTCGCAGAGCGCCGAATAAACCTGGTCCAGCGAGGGCAGCCGAAAATCCTTCATGATCGGGAAGTGCCGCGAATGCGTGTCCCAGGCCGCCGGGTCAGCATTCACTTTTTCGAAGCTTTCCCAGCACACCGTCACGAAGCGGACCCCACGCTCGACCATGCGCCGCGCGGTGAGCGCCGCTTCGCCGTAGAGATGCCGGCCATAACGGTCGCGGGTCGCGGGTTTCTCTCCGGTGAGATCAAACGCGCGCCACGGGCTGTTGGCGGAACTGGTGTCTGCCAGAATATCGAAGGCGCGCCGCTGATAGTCGTCGAAGCGTTCGTAGGCCTCGGAGTTTCCGACACGTGCTGTTTGGGCCTGCAATTGCTCGGCGAGCTTCCGTCGACTGTCAAAGCGATCGAGCGTGATGTCGGAATTCAACTGGGTTTCCAACGGCACAATCCGCCCGGTTGGATGGCGCTGCACATCGTAAAAATCCTTGGGCACGTAGTTCTCGCGCAACTCGCAATCGGTGATCAGTGGATCCCACCGGCGGCCGAGCCATCCGGCGAACGGTCCCGGTCGCGTGATGTTCTGCCCCCAGCCTGGATAACAGGGCATCCAGACACTGGCGGGCATGGTGCGGCGTTCGTTACGCGAGAGATACTCGACGACGCTGTTCATGCTCGGCGCTTGCGTCGGGAGCGTGGGCACGAGCGATTCGAGCTTGTCGGGCGGGGCACCGGTCATGGTGTACAGCAGGCCGGCGCTGTGATCGTTCATGTCGTGCGTTGCCGAACGGATCAGCGTGGAGCGATGCATCCACTTCGCCATGCGCGGCAGGTATTCGCAGAAATGGACGCCCGGCACGGACGTCGGGATGGAGCCGAACTCACCGCGAAATTCGAGCGGCGCATTGGGCTTCGGATCGAACGTCTCCTGCACGGCCGGGCCACCGAACAGGTAGAGCAGGATAACCGATTTCGCCTTGCCACGTGCGGGCGTGGCGATTTGCGCTTGCTCCGCGCGGACCAGATCTTCCAACGACAGGCCCAGGAGCGAGAGTCCGCCCATGCGTAACATCTCGCGGCGGGTGAAACCGCCGCAGACCTGTTTGGTTGTTCCGAGGACACGAATCATGCAGATGGCCCGGTGACGGCATAAGCCATGACGCGTGGCAGCAGCCGGGATCGCCTTGGAATAGACCCCCGCCCGGGGCGCGCGTCAATCAGAAGGTCCGTTGCCCCCATCTTGCGGGTGCAGGACAAAAATCTGATTCAGTTCGAAAACAGGCCATTTTCTTGGCATGAAATGTCTAGGAACCGATTGGGAGGGTTGGGTCTCCTAGCGCGAACCCTATGATGCTGGGATCTGAATCGAGAAATCGCTGCGAAAAGATGGAATTACCCGGTGTCCCGAAGGGACAGACGGCAATAGCCCGGCGTTTCAACGCCGGGTTTGATGTCATTCACGTGGGAGTCCCGCAGGGACAACTGACGAGGCGTATTTCAGCCGTCCCTCCGGGACTCGGTCCTCCATTGCCCGTTTCCCGGCGTTGAAACGCCGGGCTACTCTCAATTATCCCTCCGGGATGACGACGAAATCTTTAATCGCGGAGCGTCAAAAAACCGAATGCTTATCATTAATGGTGAAAGGGGATCCAAACGTGGTCCAGGGGCATATCCGGTGGGGAAATGCCAAGGCGAAACTGATTGTGTTTAATCCCTCCTCGGACAATGACGCGGTTTTCGACCCCCGCCCCGTGCACCACATTTTGCTAGTGTTTTCGCGAACGGTTGACTTTTTGATGGCAGTTTGATGATAGTAGCCGCATGACAGCGAATGCGGAGCCATCAAAAGCCAAGTCTCGGGAATCATTCACCGTCAAAGCCGGATCCATTGGACTGTCGGTCTACTGTTACCACCGCACAGTCAACGGCGCCCGGTACCCAGCGTTCGAACTCGTTTACTACCTGCCAAAAGACGAGGGCGGTCGAAAGCGGGTGCGTCGGCTGTTCTCTGACGAAAAGCAGGCCCGCAAGGAAGCCAATGCCATCGCCGCCAAGCTGTCTCGGGGAGAGGTTGCGGCCGCGAGTGCCACCGGGGACGAAATCGCCGCCTACGGGGTTTCCGCGGAGCAGTTGGCACCATTCGGCAAATCG
>SIBK01000132.1 GCA_009695205.1 Pedosphaera sp.
TCGCTGACGACCTCGGGCAGCGCGACCTCGGCTGTTACGGCAGCACGTTTTACGATACCCCGAATCTCGACCGGCTCGCGAAAGAGGGGATGAAGTTTACGCAGGCGTATGCCGCGTGTCCGGTCTGCTCGCCGACACGAGCCTCCTTGCTCACGGGACGCTGGCCGCAGCGAACGGGTGTGACGGACTATATAGGGGCCGCCCAACCTGAGAAGTGGACACGTCCAACAAAGATGTTGCCTGCGGCATATGCCCCGCAGTTGGCGCTGGAGGAAATCACATTGGCGGAAGCGCTGAAGAGCGCGGGTTACGCAACGATGCACGCGGGCAAATGGCATCTCGGCGGGCCGAGGTTTTTCCCGGAGCATCAAGGTTTTGATGTTAACATGGGCGGGCTTGACCGGGGCGGCCCTTACGGCGGGAGGAAATATTTTTCGCCCTATGAAAACCCGAAACTTTCCGACGGCCCGGATGGTGAGCACATCGCCGACCGGTTGGCGGCGGAGTGCGGGAAGTTCATCGACGCGAACAAGGGGCGCCCGTTCTTTGTGAGCTACTGGCTCTATGACGTTCACACACCGCACATGGGCAAGCCGGAACTGGTGAAGAAATACAAGGAGCGGGCCAAGACGCTTACCGCAGCGGAATGGGGCGAGGAAGGTGAGCGCAAAGTGCGGCTTACGCAAAATGATCCCGTGTATGGCGCGATGGTGGAGACGATGGACAGCGCGATCGGTGCCGTGCTGGGAAAACTCGATGCACTCGGTCTCGCGGAGAATACGCTCGTCATTTTTACAAGCGACAACGGCGGCCTGAGCACGAGCGAAGGCTGGCCCACGAGCAATGCACCGCTCCGCGGCGGGAAGGGCTGGCTCTACGAAGGCGGTGTCCGCGAGCCGTTCCTCGTCCGCTGGCCAGGCAAGGTGAGGCCCGCCACGACCAGCGACCGCATCCTCAGCACGCCGGACATTTTCAGCACTGTCATCGAGGCCAGTGGGCTGCCTCGCGTGACGTCAGCGCTGGACAGCGTGAGTTTCCTGCCGACGTTGCAGGGCGAATCACAGCCGCCGCGCGGCCCGATTTTCTGGCATTATCCGCACTACGGAAATCAAGGAGGCTTTCCGGGCGGCGCAATGCGTGACGCTGACTGGAAGCTGATAGAACGTTATGAGACGGGTGCGTTGGAACTTTACAACCTCGCCAACGACCTGAGCGAGCGGACGAATTTGGCGGAGACGGAAGCCGCGCGAGCCAATGCGATGCAGGCGAGGCTCGCCGCGTGGCGCAAAGATGTCGGTGCGAAAATGCCCAGCACGAACACGAAAGATGAAAAGAAATGAGCCTTCCAATCCTATAAGTCTAGAACATCATCCGACTCATGAAGACATTTCGCATGGTAACTCTGTTTCTGGGCCTATTCTCGTTCGCGACCTGCGAAGCGGCGGATCCGTTTCTGACGATCGAAGGCGGGGCAGGACCCGGCAATGGCCAGCATATCGTCTTTGTCACGGGCGAAGAGTATTACCGCTCGGAAGAAGGCATGAGCATGTTTGCCAAAATTCTGGCTCGGCATCATGGTTTCAAATGCACCGTGCTGTTTGCTATCGACTCGGCATCGGGTTACATCAATCCCAATCGCAATACTCATATTCCCGGACTGGCCGCGTTGGAGCACGCCGACTTGATGGTGATTTTCGCTCGTCTTCGTGAATTGCCCGACGCGGAAATGAAACACATCGCGGACTACATCAATGCCGGCAAACCGGTGCTCGGAATCCGCAATGCGACGCACGCCTTTCGCTATTCGCGCGACAGTTCGAGTCCTTACAAGAACTGGGATTTCCAAAGCAAAGAATGGGCGGGCGGGTTTGGCCAGCAGATCCTGGGTGATACGTGGATTGCTCACTACGGCACATTTCAGAAAGAGGCCACCTTGGCTCATATCAACATATCGCAACGCCATCATCCGGTTCTACGCGGGGTCAAGGATACGATCTTCTGTCATTCCGATGTGAATTCGGTCGAGCGACTGACAACCAACGACATCGTGCTTTTTCATGGTCAGGTTCTCTCGGGCCTGAATCGGACAGATCCTGCGGTGACAGACCAACGCAAAGATACCCGGATGCCCTTTGCCTGGTTCAAGAATTATACAGCACCCTCTGGAAAGTCAGGCCGATCCTTCACGACAACGGCCGGTGCGTCCTTGGATTGGCTCAGTGAAGACCTGCGGCGGATGATGGTGAATGCGATGCTATCTCTGACCGGCCACGAGAAAGAGATACCAGATAGGACCAACGTCTCGTTTATCGACAGCTACACCCCGAAGCCCACCGGAGCCATGGCTGACTCCGTCTGGGCCGCTGAAAAGCTGACGCCCGCGAGCTTCGCGATTAAGGCTGCCAAGCCAGAATAGGGGTCAAATAGGGGGTCAGAGAATAGTAATGTAAAGTGATTGTACATTACTATTCCCTGACCCCCGAACGGTCAAAAAACTCGAATCTTCCAATCCGCTGGGATTTAAAGGGCGATCAGGAGGTTGCTCGCGAGCCGTTGCCTCGGTTAATCTTTCCATTGATGAATAGGAAATGAATGTCGGCTCAGCTGTAGCAGATCGGATCGGCAGTTATAGATTAGCACCACCATCATCGTGTTTCGGTCCTTGTGCCTTCATGATTTGCTTCCTCGATTTTCCCTGTCTCTGCACCTCGACTCCATGCCCGCCTCCTCTGAACCTGCCACGCTCCGCGCCGGCTGGAATTTCGACAATTCCTACTCCCGCCTGCCGGATACGTTCCACACTCGGGTGAACCCCACTCCGGTCGCCAAGCCGGGCCTCGTTCTCTTCAACGGCCCCCTGGCACATTCGCTCGGACTCGATCCCGCAGCCTTCACCGGCCTCGACGCGGCCGTTTTCTTAACCGGAAACGAAATCCTCCCCGGTGCCGAGCCCATCGCTCAGGCCTATGCCGGGCACCAGTATGGAAACTTCACACGGCTCGGCGACGGACGCGCCATTCTTCTCGGCGAACAATGCACGCCCTCGGGCGACCGATTCGACATCCAGTTGAAAGGCGCCGGACCCACTCCGTATTCGCGCCGTGGCGACGGCCGGGCCGCCCTCGGCCCTATGCTGCGCGAATACCTTATCAGCGAGGCCATGCACGCCCTTGGAATCCCCACCACCCGGAGCCTCGCCGTCGCCACTACCGGCGAACCGGTCTTCCGGGAGCAAACCCTCCCTGGTGCCGTCCTCACCCGCGTTGCCGCCAGCCACATCCGCGTCGGCACATTCGAATACTTCGCAGCCATCGGCGATACCGGCGCCCTGCGCGTCTTGGCCGATCACACGCTACGCCGACACTTTCCGTACCGTGCGGAGTCCGAGCACCCGGCACTCGCACTCCTGGAGGAAGGAATAAAACGCCAAGCCTCGCTCCTCGCTCACTGGATGCGCGTCGGCTTCGTGCACGGCGTCATGAATACCGACAACATGGCCCTCTGCGGCGAAACCATCGACTACGGTCCCTGCGCCTTCGTCGATGACTACGACCCGGCGGCCGTGTTCAGCTCCATCGACCGCCACGGCCGCTACGCCTTCGGGCAGCAACCCCCGATTGCCGCCTGGAATCTGGCCCGCCTCGCCGAAGCCCTGCTGCCCCTCCTGCACCCGGAACCCGATACCGCCGTCGCCTGCGCCAACGAGTTACTCGCATCCTTCCAAGAGAGCTTTCAGCACCACTGGCTCACCGCCATGCGCGGCAAGCTCGGCCTCTTCACCGCAGAAACGGACGACGCCTCTCTCTTCGAGGAACTCCTCCGCGCCATGCACCAGACCCGCGCCGACTACACTCACACTTTCCGCAATCTCCGACCCCATGCCACCCTGGAACCCACGTCACCCCCTCACGCCGAGTTTACCGCCTGGCACCTGCGCTGGACTGCGCGCCTCGCCCGGCAGCCTCAGCCCAGCGCCGAAGTGCTCCGGCTCATGAGCGCGCACAACCCCGCGGTGATTCCCCGCAATCACGAAGTGGAAGCCGCCCTCACCGCCGCCACCGGGCTTGACCTCGCCCCGCTGCAGCGCCTTCTCGCCGCGCTAGCCAGTCCTTACGACGAAGCCGGCCAACCCACCGCCCTGCTGAATCCACCCCCGGCCGGCACCCCGACCTGCTCCACCTTCTGCGGCACCTGAAAAGAGGGCGATGGGAAGTCCGAAGTTCCGACCATTCGTCATTCGTCATTTTAGGAAAAGCGCCGTGGATGCACCTCGCGACGACCAATCCAACGCCATCCCTCGCTCCCGGACAGACCAATCACGCGACGTTGTTGCTAACTCCAGCGCGCGATCTGCCGCTCGTCCCGTAGACGGGCAACCTGGCTCTCACTGCCGGAAACGTAGGCGCCACCTTACCGTTCACTTTCCGCGCCGTGAGCGAGGCCAAAGGTGATCTACGGGTCGATGCGGTGGATGGATTTACGTATTTCGCGGAAGGCTCGCCGCACCTTGCCGGAGCCGCGGTGACGGTGCGTGATTCTGTCACGCAAGCGAGTGTGGCCACCGGTCTAACTGACACCAACGGTCTATTCTTGGCGGACCATCTCAACGAGGGCTACTACGAGATAGAGGTGACGGCGGACAAGCACACCACATACCGTGCGACCCAGCTGCTCAGAGCGGGGATTACGAACGAAGTGTAGACATTCGTTAGCCGCAATGTCGTCACCTATTCTTGCCTGGTCGTGAAAGAGGTGGGGGAAGTACGACGATTATCGTCGATCCATTCATTATTGTTCCTCTGCCGGGGATTAATTTCCCGGCACTTTGCGCCTCCTGCGGTAAGGACACTTTCACATCTGAAGGTTTTCTAACACTCGATTTTTCAGAACTTTTCAAACCCTTTGCTAATACGATCGATCTAGCCATTAAGGCAGTGACGGGTGATCTCATCGACCCACACGTGAAAATTAAAGAGCCCGGATAGGGGTCAGGGAATAGTAATGTAAAGTCGTAGTACATTACTATTCCCTGATTCCTGTGTTTTGCATGGGTCGGGAAAAGTCCGCCCGAATCGATCCGGACTACTTCTCGCACTGGAATTCTTCCGTCGGAATCCATTCTGGGCTCACGCATTCCGGAATCGCCCGCACGTGCTTCCGAAGGCCCATTGGCGCCGCGGGCCAGGAATTTCGTAACACAATCGTCACTTCGATGACTTGAGGACGTCACGAAAGAATCGCATTCTACAATAAGTTAAATGCCTATGTATCCAATTCATTCAATCAAACGGAGCGGTTGGCGGGTTGCCGTCATTGCCGCTATCACCTGCGCCACGTCCAGCGCTCTGCTGGCGCAATCCGGCGACGCCTTGATCGATAAGTTGGTCGAGAAAGGGATCTTGACCACGGACGAAGCCAATGGCCTCCGGGAGGAGGTCGACAAGGGCTTTACGCACGCCTATCAAGTCAAATCAGGAATGCCGGACTGGGTCACATCACTGAAACTCAGCGGTGATCTCCGCAGTCGTTACGAAGGCTTCTTCTCCGACAACCCCGCCTTCGTCGAGCGGAACCGCTTCCGGTACCGTCTCCGGGCAGGATTTACAGCCGTGCTGAAGGACAATTTTGAGGTCGCCTTTCGTCTGACCTCCAGTGAGCCCTCGGGTACTTTCGGCGGTGATCCGGTCTCCGGTAACACCACGTTGAGCGGAGGGGGCTCCAAGAAGTTTGTTTACGTGGACCTCGCCTACGCCAAGTGGACTCCGTTGCATGAAAAGGATTGGAACCTCAACACCACGTTCGGAAAGATGGAGAATCCATTCACCTTTCCGTCAACCCTGGTGTTCGATAAGGACTATACACCGGAAGGCCTTGCCGCCGATGTCAGTTACCGCTTTGACGAGCATCAGACCCTCCGCTGGACCGGAGCAGCCTTTGCTCTCAATGAGATTGGCGCAAGTACAAAGGATTCTTATATGTACGGCACTCAGTTGCGATTGAATTCTGTCTGGACGAAAAGTCTCACCAGCACCATCGGCGCGGGTTTCTTTGCGGTCGAGAATCCAACATTGTCGACGGGCACACCTCCGAAGGAGAAGGATTCGCTTGCGACCGATCAAGTACCCGACCAGCAGCGAGGCAATACTCGCGATGCCGCCGGCATTCTGATATATCATTACAATCCAATTTATATTGATGCCGCTCTGACATACGCGCTCGAGAGTGCCCCGTTCTATACCGGGCCCTTCCCCATCACGGTTTCAGGAGACTTTATTCATAATCCAGCCGTCAGCGAGAAGAACGAGGGTTACACCGTGGGAATACATTTCGGGAAGGCTGGAAAGAAGAAGACGTACGATGTGTCCTACCGGTATGTTGAACTGCAGTCCGACGCCTGGTATGAGGAGACTACGGAATCCGATTTTGGGGCCTTCTACGCGGGAGCGCTCACAGGAGGTCGCGCTGGCTATGGAGCGGGAACCAACGTGCGCGGGCATGTCATAAAAATGATGTATTCCCCCTACGATCATCTCACCCTCGGAGTGACGTTGTTTCTCACCCATCTCATCGACGAACCGCCCGGGCTGCCGAAGCCGGTGGATTCCAATAGCGACATGAAGCGACTGCAGGTGGACGCAGTATGGAGGTTTTGACGCATTGTCACCTCACGGTCACGCAACTGTAACACAGTTCCATTCTTATTCTTCTGTATGAATCATACGACAACCTTACGCCGAGCCTTAACATGGATTGCTGCCGCGATGATCGCGGGAGCTCATTCCGTGGCCGTCGCTGGAACCATCACCGTCAAGGGATCCGATACCCTCGTGATATTAGCGCAGAAATGGGCTGAAAAATACATGGATAAACATGCCTCCACCAAAATCCAAGTGACTGGCGGAGGTACGGGCACTGGTTTCGCCGCACTGCAGAATCAGAGCACGGATCTATGCAACGCGTCTCGGAAGATTAAGCCGACGGAGACCGAGACCTGCATCAAGGCCTTCGGAAAGCGGCCGCGAGAATACGCCGTGGCTCTTGACGGATTGAGCATTTATGTCAACTCTGAATGTCCCCTGACTGAGATCAGTCTTGACGAGTTGCAAGGCATCTTTTCTGGCAAAATCCGCAACTGGAAGGAGGTGGGTGGGCCGGATGCTCCGATCACCGTGTATAGCCGTGAGAATAGCTCGGGTACGTATAAATTTTTTAAGGAACACGTGCTCCGCGGCAAGGATTTTGCCGCCAGCGCGCAGACGATGCCGGGCACGGCCGCGCTCCTGCAGGCGGTTACTCGTGACAAACGAGGGATCGGTTATGGCGGCGCCGCCTATGGTCAGGGTGCGAAGGCTCTGAAAGTGAGCCGAGAAAAGGGAGGCGATGCGATTGAGGCGAACGAAGAGTCCGTGGTCAAAGGCACGTATCCGATCTGGCGGCCGTTGTATGTCTATGTGAACCCAGAATTGGATAAGGGAGACATCAGTGCCTACCTGAGTTGGATCCGGAGTGACGAAGGGCAGGCGGTCGTTAAGGACGTAGGTTATTACCCTTTACCGGCACATCTTAGGAAGAAGTGATCTGATCGCCCATTCCTCTGCGGCAAACTTGGAGTGGGTGCCGACGTTCCATTTGGAACAGTCGGCGGTTGCTTCTCCAGGTGATTCTCCGAATGACCCATAGCAGAAACTCCAGCCGCGGGACTGCCGGATGGACAGGGATTCAACGCGGGCATCGGGCTCGAAGCGGTGAACGCATCGCCGAGATCGGGATATTCACGATCAGCCTTTCGGCGATTGCCTTGATATTCCTGATATTCGTGTTTGTTGGACGAGAGGCGTGGCCGATTCTTGTTCAGGGCAGTTCCGTCAATAGCGCCGCGGTTCAGGACGTTATTCCGGCAGGGGATTTGCCGTAACTTTCTTCCGCGCAGGTCCGCGCCTACTTGGGTGTCGACTCGGCGCAGTTAGCTCGGATGGATGCTGAAACGATCCATGATCTAATGCTGGTACGGGAGGAGGCATTCGCGAGTCTTCCGGAGTCATTGCGAGCCGATCCGGATGCCCGGCTCAACACGGTGCGGTGGCCATTGATGATTCTGCCGCACCAATGGGCGGCTATCGCCGCCCTGAGTTCATCTGGCAACCCATCGGTGAGATTCATAAATATAATATCATTCCATTGCTGGTTGGAAGCCTGAAGACGACGCTGATTGGGCTGGCCTTTGCTGTTCCGTCCGCATTGGCTGCGGCGATCTACGTCAGCCAGATCGCGCGTCCGCGCTTCAGGGAATGGCTTAAGCCTGGCATAGAACTCCTTTCCGGAATTCCGTCGGTCGTCCTGGGAAGTTTTGCGCTCATTGTCCTGGCGACGTTTCTGCAGCGGGTCTTCGGCTATGAAACGCGTTTAAATGCATTCGTAGTGGGTATTGCGCTGGGCACGGCGGTCATTCCCCTGGTCTTTTCGATTGCCGAGGATGCCCTGACGAGCGTGCCGAGGAGCTTTACGCAGGCGGCTCTGGCGCTCGGAGCTTCGGAGTGGCAGGCGGCCTGGCAGATTGTGCTTCCGGCAGCCCTCCCGGGTGTCTTTGCGGGCGTCGTGCTCGGTTTTGGACGTGCGGTGGGCGAAACGATGATCGTGCTTCTCGTTTGCTCAGCCAGCGTGATGTCCTGGAGCGTTCTTGATTCAGCGCGGAGCATCACCACGACGATCGCTGCGGAGATGGCCGAAGCGGTTGCCGGCAGTCATCACTATCGTGTTCTTTTTCTGCTCGGCACGATACTCTTTGCGGTCACATTCGTAACGAACCTGCTGGGTGACATCTTTATTCATCGCCTCAAGGGACGATTGGAGGGTAGACGATGAACACGAAGACACCCACCCTGCGGCCTAGTCTGAAGGGAATTCGCTGGCGGCCGTTGTCCAACGTCTGTTGCGGGCTTCCCGGGTTGGCGACCGTTGCGATTCTCACGCTTCTAGCAATCATCCTGAGCACAATTGTTATAAACGGGCTGTCGGGGCTCTCGTTCCGATTCATCTTTACCATTCCGAAGAAGGATTTTTTTGAGCCCGGTTCGGCGGCAGTTCTGCCGATGATTGTTGGCACAACGATTCGAGTGTTTGTGATGACGCTGTTTGTGATGCCGGTGGGTGTGATTACGGCGGTCTATTTAACGGAGTACGCGGCCACCCGTTCTTTTTACACGCGGGTCATACGCGCTGCCGTTAACAATCTCGCCGGAGTACCGAGCATCGTGTTTGGGCTGTTTGGCGTCGGTTTCTTTATCAATTTCATCGGTCGAGGATTTGACTCCCTGACCCGTCAATCCGGTCCCCAGTTGGGACAGCCGTGTCTGCTTTGGGCATCGATGACTTTGGCGGTGATGACGCTTCCGGTCGTGATCGTGGCGACGGAGGAGTCCTTGAAGTCCATTCTTCCGGGCTTGCGTGAAGCGAGTTTGGCGTTGGGCGCAACCAAGCTGCAGACGATAGTTCGGGTGGTGCTTCCGAATGCACTGCCCGGCATCCTCACCGGCGGAATCCTCGCAATCAGCCGGGCAGCGGGTGAGGTTGCGCCAATTCTGTTCACTGGGGTCGCCTATTATATGCGCGATCTTCCGAAATCACCGACGGATCAGTTTATGGACCTCGGTTACCACATATACGTGCTGAGCACCCAGTCTCCAAACATTGAACAGACGAAACCAATCCTGTATGCCACTGTCCTGGTGCTGCTGCTGCTTACCTTCTCACTCAATGCCATTGGGATTGTCGCCCGGGCCCGTCTGCGCCGGGCGAATCGCGTCGGCCACTGATTGCAGCCAATGATCTCGATGCCTTTGTTGCTTTCCTCCAGCGCTTCCAGCTTGCCGTTGCCGCGCCCGATCATTGAGACGCGCAATCTGCAGCTTTGTTATGGAACGACGCCCGCCATCCGGGGTGTGTCGCTCTCCATCCAGGAGAAGGTCGTTACGGCGTTCATTGGGCCATCGGGGTGCGGCAAGTCCACGCTTCTCCGATGTTTCAATCGGATGAATGACCTCATCGATAATGTCCAGATTGAGGGAGAGTGCTTGATTGGGGGCGAAAACATCTATTCGCGGGAGATTGATGTCATCGAGTTGCGGAAACGTGTCGGCATGGTGTTTCAGAGATCGAATCCATTTCCGAAGTCGATTTTTGAGAACATTGCGTATGGCTGCCGATTGCAGGGACTTAAAGATCGTGGTGACCTTTACGGTATTGTGGAGCGAAGCCTCCGTGGGGCCGCCCTCTGGGATGAGGTCAAGGATCGCCTTCATGAAAGTGCCCTCAGCCTCTCGGGCGGCCAACAACAACGGTTGTGCATTGCGCGGGCGATTGCGATCAAGCCGGAAATCATTCTCATGGATGAGCCCGCCAGTGCGCTGGATCCCATTGCAACGGCGCGGGTCGAGGAGTTGATCCTGGAGTTGAAACGCGACTACACGATTGTCATCGTCACCCACAACATGCAGCAGGCCACCCGGATTAGCGATTATACCGCATTCTTTTATCTGGGGGAACTTGTTGAATACAACGAGACCAACCGCATCTTCACAAACCCTGAAATCAAACGAACCGAGGACTACGTCACGGGACGTTTCGGCTGATCCCATGGAGAACCATTTCACCCATCACCAACAGGATTTGGCATTCCTGAAAGACCGCCTTCTTCTCATGGCAGGCCACGCTGAAGGATCCGTCAACAAAGCCATTCGTGCGCTGATGGAGCGGGATGGTGTCCTTGCCCGTCAGATCAAGGAGGAGGATCAGGTGATAGACAATTTTGAGATTGAAATTGACGAGTTGTGCCTCCGCCAACTGGCCCGAGCGCCGTTGGCTTCAGATCTGAGGTTCATTACCGTCGCGATGAAGATCTCGCGAGACCTGGAGCGGATCGGCGACGAGGCGACCACCATTTCCCGACGTGTGCTGGAGCTCAATAGTGAGGCCCAGTTGAAGCCATATATCGATATACCGCGCATGGCCCGGCTTGCGCTGGACATGCTTAAGGAGGCGTTGGACGCTTTTGTAAGCCGGGATTCCAACCGCGCCCGACTCCTCATCCCCCGCGACAAAGAAGTGGATGCTATTCACAAGCAACTTCAGCGGGAACTGGTGAGCTATATGATTGAAAACCCCTCCACCATCACTCGGGCACTCAATCTGATGACGATTAGCAAGGCGATCGAGCGCATTGCGGATCATGCGACCAACATTGCGGAGGAAGTGGTCTTCAACTGCGAAGGTTTGGACATTCGGCATTCCGCGTCGGCTCTGCAGGATTCATGAGACTGGGCATTGAACTGGTTGCTTTGGTGGTTGTGGCGTTGGGAGTCCATCTCGTTTGGCGGCGATGGCATCGTTTGGTTCAAAGTGATAGCGAGTATCTTCGGCACCGTCTTGCGGCCCTCGATGCGGCCAATCGCCAGGCATTGCGGGACGAGCTAGCAGGCCAGAAGGCAATCCTGGATGGGATGGCGGACAGGCTTGCAGTGCTCGATTCAGTCAAGCGGGTTAAGTTTGTGAATCTGGCGCTGCGCCAATGGCTTGGGATCAATAGTGACGCACGCGGCCGGACAGTGCTCGAACTGCTGCGCCAGCCGGAGCTCGTTTACGTTCTGGGGCAGGTGGATGTGCACGGCAGGGCCACCAGTGATGAGTTTGAACTCCACAGCGGGAGTGGGAAGCACGTAAAGATTGAGGCAGCCCAGACCCGCGGCGCGGATGGGCGGCCGGCGGGCATTTTGCTGGTATTTCGGGACGTGACGCGACTTAAGCAGTTAGAGAATACCCGAAGGGAGTTTGTCGCAAACGTCAGCCATGAACTCTGCACTCCCCTCTCGCTCATCACGGGCTATGTCGAGACCCTGCTGGACGATCCACCCAATTCACCCAATCAGGCGCGGAAGTTCCTGGAGAAGGTTCAACGTCACGCCAGCCGATTGACTTTTCTCATTGAAGACTTGCTCACGCTCACGAGCTTGGACACAGGCAAACATCCACTCCTCTGTGAAACGGTCGAACTACGTACCTTTGTGGACGAGCTTTGTGAGGATTTTAAGGATCGGGCAGCGACCAAACATTTAACGCTGCGCAATGAGATGCCCGAGGGATTAGACGTTGATGCGGACTCGGCGCGATTCGGCCAGGTATTTTCGAACCTGTTGGACAACGCCATCAAGTATGGACGCGACGCTGGAAATGTCCGGGTTGGAGGGCGTCGCTTGCCAGGCGGAGAGACGGAGCTGTGGGTGGCAGACGATGGGACTGGAATTCGGGAAAGCGATCGCGAGCGGGTCTTCGAACGTTTCTATCGGGTGGATCGGGCGCGCTCCCGGGAGAGTGGCGGGACGGGACTGGGTCTCTCGATCGTGAAGCACATCGTGCAGTTGCACGGTGGCGAGGTTGGCGTTGAGAGTGAAATCGGTGTCGGCAGCCGATTTTACTTTACGCTACCGGCACTCATCACGGCGGGTCCAAACGAGGAGTGATTTATGGCTCTTCAGAAGAATTAGTGGGTGATTAAAAAAGTTGTCTTGGGAGAGTGATTGCGAAACCGAGCAAATTCCTTCTGGGAGCGCCCGGACCCGGGGCTGGTTTGGTAACTCCGTCCGCCCGTCGGCGCGAGCTGAGGCTCAAAGCAC
>SIBK01000001.1 GCA_009695205.1 Pedosphaera sp.
CCACATAATTGAAGTGCGGCATCGCGCAGTTGTTCAGCAAGATCGAGTGCTTCAGCTCGCTGGAATTGCCGACGATGCAGTTGTCGCCAATGACGCAATTCTCCCGGATGTAGGCATTGTGCCGGATCTTGCAATTCTTCCCGATGATCGCGGGCCCCAGAATCATCGCCCCATGCTCAACCACCGTACCTTCCCCGATACTAACGTCTTTGCCAATGTGTGCGTGCCCGACGACGGTGTGCAGCTGCTGGCGCTGCAAATGGGTGGCGATGTAATCCTTGAGCTTCTTGAGCGGATCCCAGGGAAACGTGCAATCGGCGAAAAGCTCGGAATATTCCGTCTGGGTAAGATCAAACAGGATTTCCACGGAGTACAGCATGGCTCCAAGTTATGCTGCCCAAGCAGTTGAGCAATCGAAAACGCTTTGGCGTGTCTGTCCGGAGTCGGGCAAGGGTATCGGGCGGCGAGCCGTTGTATTCCCACGGCACGACCGAGCCGTCGCACTCCAAGGCCACGGTGTGAGCACTTCCCGTGGCAATCGCCGTCGACCGTGAGCCCGGTTCCACGCAGGGAAAGAACCGGCCCCCCTCACTCACGACGGTGCCGGAAGGGCGGTTGGTTTGGGCTTGAGAGAGTGGGGCAAGGGCACACCCCGCATCCTATTGGTTAATCAGCCTTCACCCGGAAAAACTTCATCGCATTCTTAGTGCTGAGGGTCTGCGGATCGGCCTGGTCGGGGGCGGGCTGCCAATTCGGCGCGGTCAGGCCCTCGGTTTCTTCGAGCGTACCTGCGCCGGTCCAAGACAAGGTTGCGGTTTGACCCTAAAACTAATTGAACTAATGACCTGTCCCTTTATTTCCCTTTATTTCCTTTGACTCTATGTCCTCGAATTGGGCGGCCACCACTGGCCGCGCACACTTGGTGACGAATCAGAGACCACCGCGGAAACGATCTGGAGCTTTTTCGAACTCCACAAGCCCAAGCCACACTGACTAGATTAAACGTATGCGAACTACCCATTTGAAAACGCTCCGCAATCTACAACTGGGGTTCGGCGTTTTGGCGTTGGTGGTGACCTGTCTCTCGGCGTCTGTCATCCACCCGGAATCGGCTGCCCTTTTCCCGGCGACCTACGCCGATCCGGCAGTGCCATTGTTGCAATGGCCAACGAACTTCCGTGCCCGGCGCACCACGGCGAATCTGGCCATGACGCCGGGCAAGCCTGTTGAGATCTTCAACGCCACGGGGGCGGGCTGCGTTCGCCACCTATGGTTCGTGTTCGGTGAACGGAACATCGACGATCTGTCGATTGAGATCACGGTGGATGGCGCTGCCGAACCTCAGGTCCGGATGCCCTTCCGCTCGTTTTTCGGGGCGTTGTTAGGCTTCGAGGATTACCACATTGACAGCGCAGGACTGGCGAATTTCCCGAACTTCACGGTCACCAACGATCCCATGATTCCCAAGAAGGCCTCGCCCGGATGGAATCTTTACCTGCCGATACCGTTCTCAAAAGGCTGTCGCATCGTGTTGCTCGCAGGCTCGGGGAAAAACGGCGGCGGCATGATCGACTGGCAGCAGTATCGGAACGGAGTGAAGCTGACGCCGCTCCGCTTCCACGCTCAGAGAAACATCGCACAGCCTGGCAATCCCTCGGAGTCGTTCCCGATTACGGAGACCGAGGGTGCCGGATTCCTCGCCGGCTACGTCATGGGATGGCGGCAGCGGGATCACGGTGATATGGTATTTCACAATAGCGGTACGCGCCTCTTGATCGATGGCCAGACAGATCCTCATGTGATTTGCGGCCACAATGTCGAGGACGACTTCGGCTTCTCGTGGGGCTTCAATCAGTATCAGACCCGTTGGGCCGGCTGCCCTTACCGCGACAACCGCGGGCGCACGGATCAGGACGGCGTTTTCTACAGATTTTTCGGCCCGGACCCAATCCCGTTCCGCTCGTCGCTGATTTTCACCTCCGCCGCACGGCCCGATGACTACGAGGCTGTCTCCTACTTCTACAAAGTGCCAGGGTCGAAGGCACCGCCGTTCGTGGCGCCGCAAGACTGGCAGGTCGTTGGCCCATTCCCCGAAGGCAAGGACATTGAAGCGTTCAAGAAACCTGCGGACGATCTGGTGCGGCAATTGTCGCAAGCGAACTGGCCCGACAAAGTCACCGTCGGTGCAAAGGAGTTCACAGTCCACAATCTCACCCCTAAATACGGCTGGGTTCGGCTCGAAGGGGTGTATCAGACCCGTTACCCCTATCCGCGCACAGATCAGTCGGTCTATGTCCGTGGCACCCTGACCAGCGGTTCTAAGCGTCGCGCCAAACTCCGTCTCGGCCTGGACAATTGGGCGATTGTTTACCTCAACGGGCAGCAAGTGGCCATGCTGGATCATGCCGAGGAATTCGATACCGTTAAGGTTCCTGTCACGCTCAACAAGGGCACCAACCAACTCTTGATCAAGACGAACAACCGGCAGAATCGGGAACGGCATCTCTGGGCTATCCACTGCGCGGTGGAGTAGTATGAGCAGAGTGCAAATGAACCCACCGATGAAATCGCAAGATACCGAATGAACATCTGGAGTGATCGGATCAGGAGAATTCTCGGCGGGACGCTCAGCGCCGGACTTTTCATACTGCAAATCGGCATACTTGAAGCTCATGCCGACGAAGTCCTGGTCAGCGTCGATAGAACCACGCAGGATTAGGTCAGACTTGGCGATGGGTCCGCCGTCCCCCGAGGATGATGCAGACCAGATCCAGAACGCGAAGGCCGTGTTCAGCTACCTACCGTGCTTCGGGAAACCCCACGCCGATGCGGGAGCAAGCGGATTCCATCTGCCGCGACTGAACGACGGGAAGTTCGCTTCGAGTGGGGACGATCCGGCCAACAGCACCTGGTTCGATACAAAAGGGAATTCTCGTGTTCTCGTGGATCTCGGTCGAAACACCCGCATCTCCAGAATCAATGTCTATTCTTGGCACTCGGGCGCGTTGTCGCCCCAGCGCTACACTTTGTGGGCGTCGGATGCCGGGTCCCCTCCGGATGCGGAACCCGCCGATCTTTCCCGGAGTTGGAAGGAAGTCGCCAGGGTCGATACGTTCCCGCTGGGAGAAGGCGGAAAGCACGGTTCGAGCATCAACTCCAGGAGCGGTGGGGTCGGTAACTATCGCTACCTGTTGTTCGACCTGTCGGCGAACAAGCCTGAGTGGAGTCGCAGCGGGTTCCTCTCGGAGATTGACGTCTATGCTGTTGGGAGAAAACGTTGAAGACGTCGTGGCCGTAAAGCGGGAGGCGGGAAGCCAGCACTTGAAGTTCGGGGACATCCACCTGACCAAACCGCTGAAGGACGAGGCGCCGTTTCTCATCGCTGGACAAAGGCTCTACGAGTATGGCGCGATGGATGGGACGTTTCCCCGAGTGGGAAGGCTCGACGGCGATCAGGGCGGTGTGTGGTGTCATCCCATCAAGCTGGTGGACAAGTTTGAGTTCGAAGTTTCGGACGGCGACCAGAAGCCGTGGCGGCTGATGGGTCCGTCTCGCTTTGAGCATCAGTTCGCGTCGGCCACGTTTCACTTTGAGCGCAACCATCTCAAGATCACCCGGCAAGACTTCGTGCCCGAAGGAGAGTCAGCGCTGGTCTCGTTGCTCACCCTGCGCAACGACACGGACCGGCCGCGCGAGCTGACCGTCCGGTTTTTGGCCGCTGTGAACCTCCGTCCGAGTTATGAATCGCGCCTGCCGAATGGCCCGGATGTCGTCGCATACAGGGACGGACTGGTCGAAGCACTCGACTCGAAAATGGCTGGCTAATGGGGTGTGGTCTTCGGCAGCGATCAGTCACCGACGGCACATGCAGTCGAAGGCAGCAACGGTATCCTTACCTATTCGGTGAACCTGCCTGCCCGCGGCGAGGCGACGCTGTGCTTCCTCATCGTCGGAGAGCATCAGGACGGCGTTGACGCCGCTCGATCGCGGTTCAAGTCCATCGTGGGACGGATGTCAGAAATGCTGGCTCGAAAGGAAGCTCTCTACCGGGACCAAATTCTCGACGGGGTGAAGTTCTCCTGCTCCGATCCGGCGATGAATGAAGCCTTCCTCTGCGCGAAGGCGAACGTGGTGATGTCTCTGATGGACCTTCGGCCCGGGTATCCGGCTCCCTGCCTGGCGGCGGGCTTCCCGATCTACACCTGGTTGTTCGGCTGCGACAGCCTTTACTCAACCGCCGGAGTCGCGGCTGCGGGATTCGACGATGGCGCCCGCGGCACGCTGGAATACCTGCTCCATTTCGCGGGCGAGCACAAACAGGGCGCGCACGAAGTCGCCAGGAATGGCCGGCTGCTCGGCTGGGATCATATCCAGGAAACGCCGCAACTCGTCGCCGTATGCTGGAAACATTTCCAGTGGACCGGGGACCGAAACTTTCTGGCGAAAACGTATCCCGTCTGCCGCGAGATCATTTCCCATGCGTTGGCAACGGCCGATAAGGATCACGACGGCTACCTCGAAGGCCCCGGTCTGATGGAACAGGCCGGAATGGGCCCCGAGCGGATCGACTCCGCCTGCCAGCTCTACGCCACCTTCCAAAGTTTGGCCGCCATGGCCGAGGCCTTGGGGGAATCGGGGGTCCACAATTATCGTCACCGGGCCTCTGAGCTGAAAAGGAACTTCAACCGCGACTGGTGGAACCCGGTTGAGAAGATGTGGGCCTGTTCGCTGCGGCCGGATGGCACGCAGACCATGGACGACTTCTGGGCTGTCGTTTTCCCGCAACAAGTCGGCATTGCGGATCCGGACAAGGCCGCGATCGTTCTGGATCGGATCCAGAAGGAATGGGTCAACGATCAATGGGGCTTCGTCCACCAGTGGAAACCGAAGATTGCCGGAGAAGGGGTGGGTGTGGTGCACAACAATGTTTTGGCGCAGACGGCATTTGCGTATGGCAGGCCTGAACTCGGCTGGCGCCTCTTGCAACTGTCCGCGGAGCCGCCGCTCAAGGAGCGGATGCTCGGAGCCTTCGATGAAACCATGCCGGGAGGCGGCGATCTTGTGCAACTTTGGTCGTTCGGTCCATTCCTTGAGTGCGTGGTCGAGGGTCTGGCCGGGATTCGACCGCTACCGGGCAGTCACCGCGTCGAGCTCTTCCCCCAACTCCCGCGCAATTTGGAATGGTTTAAACTTCAAGACTGCCAGATCGGCCAACACCGACTGAAGCTGGAGCAGCGAAGAATCGGAAAGCGGATCACCACAACCGTCACCCACACTTTGGGCGGCGCGCCGCTGTCCGGTAGATTCTGGCTTTCGGGGGATGCAGACGCAAACATCACGACTAACGGCCGCGCGGTTAAACCAACGTTCCAACTCATTCAGCCCTCAGGAATGGAACGGGCCGGTATGCATTTAGAATTGTCCGTTGGGCAGAAATTGAGAATCGAACGAGAGGATTTCTGATTTCTGGTGGAATCGCTCCACGCCACCGAACTCACCGCCACGCCGCAGCGCAAGAGAATATGCAATACTCAAGAACTAATGACCTGTCCCTTTATTATTCTTATTTATCCGATAGGAGTTCCAGGACGGGAGCCAGGAATGTGGCGGCGACGGACCCAGAGGTAGGAGAGAGATCTCATAGGGTCGGAAAAAATGTTCCTCCCTAAATCGTCCTGGGGCATTCTAGAGAATTACGATCCCTTAGCTCTGGGATTGAAGGCGCCGCGGCCGGGGCGCTGAGAATGCGCTGAGAACTCATCGCCGAGCAGAAGGTGAGATCGCTCTCCAGCAAGTAGGGGCTTCACCGTGCCCGCCTACCGCTCCACCAATCAATGCTATAGGCCTCAGAAATTCTCTCGATCTTGGACACCGTTCTTTCTTACCGAGATGCCGCATGAGTTTTTTGACCATACGGGGTCGTTTTCGGCACCCGCATCCTGGCGCTATCCTTCCTCCCTGTTGATCAGCATTCCGGTGATTCCGGTGAGGAGTCAAGGAGTCTGATCTATCCATTGCCCCTTCATATCGGCCGAATTCCACGGCGGTCCAATTCCGCGAGGGTCCATTGGTACTCCCCAACCAACTGATCCACCACGTTTCGCTGTTTGAGGGCAGCCGGCATCACCTCCCAGGTGTACGTCTCCATTTCAAAATGCGTACAACCACCCGGCACCCGCTTCACTTCGTCCAGCACTCCCTGGACATGCTCCGCCGTCGTTTGAAACATCGCGGTCGGCGCCGCATGCAACGGGATGTGAAAATGGATCCGCCATTCACGATCCCATTGCGGACCGTCCTCCAGGGGCGTGGCTAACGCTTCGTCAAGATCTCCATACCTGACAATTTCACCGTCCGCTCGCCGCTCAATCGTTTGATGAAAGTAGACATCATCCGCAAACGCTCGCAGGGCTTCCCGGACGTCGCGGGTCGGATGCACCCGAAGCGCATTGCTCAGGTGAATCTTGCTGATACGAATGCCCGCCTTTCTCAGCCGGGCAATCGCCTCCTGAGGAGTCTCGTACTCGATGGCAAGATGGCAGCAATCGTAGTTGATCCCGAGATGCTCCGCGAGCCGTAGATCCCCTGGCCGATCCGCCCGAAGCCTCTCAAATAAGGCGACCACCTCCCATGTCGTCTCCAGAAAACAGAGTGGTTCCGGCTCAAGGCCGAGGTGGAGCGATCGACCGGTCCGCCGCGTCACCTGCTCTAGATGATCCACACAGCGCCAAAGGTTTTCCCGGGCGTGCCGCTGCTGCCGGTCGTTCAAATGAAAGCCTTTGAAGGACACTGGCACAGTACTCACGGACCCCTCGACACCCTGCGGCACCAACTCTGCGAGGATGTCGAAAAGCCGATTCGTGTATTCCAACCGCTGAGGAGTCGTCCAGTCCGGCGCGTACACCTGCTCCTTCACCCGCGCTCCATGAAAACGCCCATAGGGAAACCCGTTGATGGTGAATACGTAACAGTCGTGGGCGGCCAACCATGCTTGAAAGGACTTGAGCATGGCCGGTTCCGCCAGCTCGCGGCTCGCTGTTTCACCCAGGCGCAATCCAATCGCGTACGGCCGGTCCGGACCAACCTTTCTGCGGACCGCCAGCGTGTGCCGTTCCAGCCCGGCAAGTGTCTCCGCCCAATTCTCTCCCCGATGAATGTTGGTGCAGTACGCCAAGTGCAGCCCGTGGGTCAATCGCATGGCAGAACTGTAATTTGTTCCGCGGCCCAAGGCGAATGGGAACGTCGGGGCAATTCGTCCGAGGCTCGCTACCGTTTGCTGAAAATCCGGTTTGCTTCCTCAAGGGTCTCCTTCGAACCGATGTCATACCAGATCCCCGGCACCGCCCAGGTCAGCACGGGAAGACGAGGGTATAGCCATTGTATCAACCGGCCGGGCTGGTCGGCGTTGTTCCCCTCCGCAATATATTGCCGGATCAGAGGAAGCGTTGCTCGCGGATAGTAATACAGGGCGATCCCGATGAAGGTGGAGGTCGGATTGTCCGGCTTTTCCACGAAACGCGTGATTTGTCCCGCCGCATCCACATCCACCACCCCGTACTTTCGCGCCTGATCAAGCCGACCCACGTTGTAGACGCCAAGAACGGGCTGGTTGTGACGTCGAATAAACTCACCGAACGGCTCCAAACTGTGGTTAAAAAGGTTGTCGCCAGCGACCACGATCAAATCGTCGTCGAGCTTCTCACGTTCCAACACCAAATTCAGGTCTCCAATCGCGCCCAATTTGGTGGTGTCATCCGTTGAACCATCATTGATCACAGAAAACTCGAGCTCAGATTTCCGCGCCCGATAATCAGCCGCCCAGCGCTCGAAGTGCGGGGCAAAATTGGCATTCGTCACAATGTAAAAGCGCCGAATCCCCTTAATGGGCGCCAGATTGTCGATCACGTAGTCGATCATCGGCTTGCCGGCAACCAGCAGGAGCGGCTTTGGCTGCGTCAGTGTGAGCGGATACAAACGGGTCGCATACCCCGCAGCGAGGATCAGCACATTCATCAGACCGGAATCCAACCAGAGTACCGGGCAGGAATCGAAGATAAAACTCCCGATCGAACAACCAAAGGCCCGCACGCACGAAGAACGGACGAAACTCGACAGCCCGGGGATTTCTCAGCAGAGTTCGCGCCCATGGACCCTAAGCTTGAGCAGGGATATTTCGCCAGGAAACAGCTGTTTTCCAAAAACGCGTTGATCCGGTGGAGTCACCGGCGGCGATTTGAAGTGGCGGTGGCCAAGTCCGCCAGATTAGTCGGGCAACGGATGCTCGACTTCGGGTGTGGCGACGGCACCTATCTCGCCATGTTGCTCGATTCGCCCCACGCGCCCCGGGAAGCCGTCAGCGCCGAACTCGACCCCCGCGTGGTCACCACGAATCAGCAGCGTTTTGCAGACCACCCAAAAATGAAGTTCGTTCTTCAGTCCGATCTGGAACGGCCTGAATATCGGGGAAGTTTCGAATGCATCGTGTGTATGGAATGTTTCGAGCACATGACCGAACCCGACCGTTACCTCGCCCTGCTATCGAGCCTGCTGCGGCCCGGCGGACAACTGCTACTTAGCGTGCCGGTAGAAACCGGTTTGCCAGTCGTCTTGAAGCAGGTGGTCCGTCGGATCGCTGGTTGGCGCAAGATCGGGGATTACGCCAACACCTTACCCTACTCGTGGAGCGAACTTGCCAAGAGCGTGTTCGCCTGGGGGCAACCCCACATTCCACGGATATTTCACCTGAGTAACGACGGGGTGATCTTTCACTGCCACAAAGGCTTTAATTGGATGATGTTACGCAACAAAATTGCCCGCCACTTCACCATTGACCGAATCTCCGCGTCACCGATCGAGTGGTTGAGCCCGCACTTAGCCAGCCAAGCGTGGTTCGAGGCTCATAAGGATTGATCTGGCGAGGTCTTCCGTTCAATTCTACTAGAGAACTCGCTTTCCCATTGAACTTCGGGGCGTACACAGTTGCTTTGGTTCGGCTGCTGGCACTCACTAGCACTGCCCTTGCGGCAGGCGCGGAGCCCCATTGGGCCTTCCAAAAGGTAGGCCGCCCGGCGATCCCATCTGGCGTGAGCGCGGATTCGCCCGTGGATCGCTTCATCGAAACCCGACTTTCCGAAAAGGGTCTCAAACTGTCGACGTCCGCACCGCCGGCCACCTTGCTCCGGCGGCTCAGTTTTGACCTGCGCGGCATTCCGCCATCGCCCGAGGAACTTCACGCGTTCGAGAGCGATGCCCGCGTGAATGCGTGGTCTCTTTGGGTTGAGCGATTTCTGGCGTCTACCGAGTACGGAGAACGTTGGGGTCGACATTGGCTGGACGTTGTGGGCTACGCGGATTCCAACGGATATTTCAATGCGGACAGTGACCGACCTCTCGCCTGGAAATACCGTGACTACGTGGTGCGCTCGATCGCGGCTGACATGCCATTCGACCGTTTCCTGCAGGAGCAAATTGCGGGCGACGAGCTTGTGGGGTTTTCGCAAGATGGGGACATTTCCCCCGAAACCGTGGAGTCGCTTATCTCGACGCACTTATTCCGCAATGTGCCCGACGGCTCCGGGGAGAGCGACGGGAATCCATTGGAGGTCAAGGTCGACCGATACTCTGTGTTGGAGGGCGTGATCCAGCTTACGGGCTCAGCATTCCTTGGTGTCACCTTGCAATGTGCGCGATGCCATGACCACAAGTTCGAGCCCGTATCCCAGGGCGAGTACTACCGGCTTCAGGCGATCTTCAGGCCCGCCTTCGATCCGGAGGCATGGCTAAAGCCCAACGATCGCACGGCCGGAGTGGCAGCCAGAACGATCCAGGAGAGCGTGCGGCACAGAATTCAGGAGACGGACCGGGCGCTCGCAACCGTGCGAGAAAGCCTTGGGGCGTCCATCGCCCCCTTCCGCCGGCAGCTGATTGAGGAACGAGTAGCCGACCTGCCCGAAGCTGTACGCAAGCCGCTGATTCAGGCGTTTGGTACCCCAGAGAAGGATCGCTCGGAATCAATGCGAACCCTTCTGAAGGCACACACGAATAGGGTGGAGTTTTCGGACGCCGCTCTTGCGGAACGGTTTCCCACGGTCCGCACCTTGCAGTCCGCACTCGAAACGGAGAAAACTCGCCTCGAACGCGAAAAACCATCTCCTCTGGAGGCGATTTCCATGCTCGCAGAGCCTGCCCGGCCTGCACCGATGCACCATATGCTGGTTCGTGGCAATCACGCCCAGGAAGGGGCCGAAGCCCCGCCCGGATTCCCTGCGGCCTTTGGCGGTGAGACCTTTGAGGTCGCCACCCGAACAGGTCGAACCCCAAACCTCAAGACCAGCGGGCGCCGTCTCGCATTTGCCCGTTGGCTTACTTCGGCCGACCATCCGACGACCGCCCGCCTGATGGTCAATCGGGTTTGGCACCATCATTTTGGCCAGGGGATCGTGCCGACACTGGACAATCTGGGGCGTAGTGGCGGACATCCCTCCCATCCGGAGCTCCTCGACTGGCTTGCAGCCGATCTGCTCGAACATCAATCGCTCAAACGGCTGCACCGTCTCATTCTGAACTCGGCAACATGGCGGCAATCCACGGCTTCGGATGGATCGACGGGCCAGGCGGATCCGTCCAATCGCCTACTGTCGCGGTACCCGCTGCGTCGTCTCGATGCCGATTCCGTGCGCGATGCCATGCTTGCGGTGAGTGGGGAACTGGACCCGCGTTTGGGTGGCCCCTATGTGCCGGTTTCTGCCGACAACTTGGGCCAGATGGTCGTCGATGAAACCAACTCCGGTGCTCGCCGGAGATCCCTCTATCTGCAACAGCGGCGAGGCCTACCGGCAACATTTGTCAGCACGTTCGACGGCCCAATATTCAATCCCGTCTGCATTCTCCGGGTGCCATCGACCGTGGCACAACAATCGCTGGCGCTGCTCAATTCGGAGTTTGTACGTCGCCGCGCCCGATCGTTTGGGCTGCTGCTACTCGCCTCCAGCGGCGACGAAAAGGTGTGGGTTCGTGAGGCCTTTCGCCGTGCAGTCGGCCGAGTTCCGGATCGCGCTGAAAGCGAAATGAGCTATGATTTCCTTGCATCCCAGCGGCCGTTCCACGCAGGGGAATCTCCGAGAAATGCGCAGGAACAGGTGTGGACAGATTTCTGCCAAATGCTGCTCGCCAGCAATGCGTTTCTTCATGTCGACTAACTCATGAATCCCTTTACACGAGGCATTGATCTCCGTCGCCGGGCATTCCTGCAAGCCAGTGCAGGCGGCTTGGGATGGCTTGCTCTCCGGCACCTGTTGCAAGCCGACGCACCTGCCAGGCCGACGGACGACTCAGGCGCGACGGGCAACTCACTGGCCCCACGTCCACCCCACCACACACCGAAGGCCAAGGCGGTGATCTGCCTTTTCCAACATGGTGGCCCCAGCCAAATGGATCTGTTCGATCCCAAGCCGGAGCTGAATCGGCGGGACGGCCAGGATCATCCGGGTGAATTGGAAATTCACTTCGATAAACAGGCCGGAAAATTGCTGCGATCCCCATTCACATTCCGACCTGCTGGCCGCTGCGGAATGCAACTCTCTGAACTCTTGCCCCATACGGCGTCGATTGCCGACGAACTCACGTTGGTCCGCTCCATGAAGACGGATTCCGTCGATCACGAATCGGCGCTGCGAATCATTCATAGCGGCAAGTTCCAGGCAGGACGCCCGACGTTGGGTTCGTGGATCCTCTATGGACTGGGGACGGCACGGCAGGATCTGCCCGCGTACGTCGTCCTCTCGGATCCGGGCGGTTTGCCGGTCGACGGCTTGCGGAACTGGACCTCCGGATGGCTGCCTGCCATCTATCAGGGCACCCAACTGCGAAGCGAAGGACCCCCGGTCTTCAACCTCACCAATCCTCCCGAAGTTTCCGCAGGAGCACGAACCAATCAACTGGCCTTCCTGGATCGCCTCAACCGGCACCACCTCAACAGTCACGCCGGCAATACCGAATTGTCTGACCGGATCCGTAACTTCGAAATTGCAGCCAAAATGCAGTCCTCCGTTCCAGAAGTGCTCGACCTTGCCGCTGAACCCGAGCATGTCCGACGGCTGTACGGGCTAAATCATCCAGACCCATCCACGGCAAACTACGCCAAGAGATGCCTCATGGCACGGCGCCTCGTTGAACGGGGTGTGCGATTCGTCCAGGTTTTTCTCAACGGCCAGCCGTGGGATACCCATGACAAAAATGCGGCGAAACTGCGCGATCTATGCCGCATGACGGACCAGCCGAGTGCCGCCCTCGTTCAGGATCTCAAACAGCGAGGAATGCTCGAAGATACCGTCGTCCTGTGGACGGGCGAGTTTGGCCGCCTGCCAGTTTCGCAAGGCAAGGACGGCCGCGATCATAACCGGCACGGTTTTTCACTCTGGCTCGCGGGCGGAGGTTTCAAGAAAGGCCATGTCCATGGCGCCACCGATGATTTTGGATATCGTTCGGTGCAGGACGTCGTCCCCGTCGCTAACTTTCACGCCACGCTCCTCAGTGCGTTGGGCCTGAATCATCGCGAGCTAACCCATTTCCATGAAGGACGGGCGGATAGTCTGACCGATGCGACTGTTACCGATGCTCAGGTGGTCGGAGAGCTGTTGGCCTGAAACCACAAAAAAGAGCCACCCCGAAAGGCGGCTCAATGAATGCAATAAGGGCCGAAGCCCGATCCGATTAGTAACCCCGGGTTGACTCTTCCTCGACGACCGGGGAGCTCAACTGGTCTTCCGTGAGAATGACCTTCATGCGGCTGTCACCCGTGCCAATCGCCTTGGCGGTAATCGTGTAGAGGACCACCTGCTTCGGACTTACCCGAGGCAGGCTCGGGAACCTGACGGACTTGCCGTCAACCGTTCCACCCTGTGAACTGATCGGATTGAACTGAGACGGGAACTGCGCAACGGTGTTGACGTTGATCAGATCCGCGGTGCCCTGGTTCGTGATGCGGATGGTGTAGGTGGTGTCGTTACCAACGGCGACGGGATCCGGATCGTCCACCACTTCGAGCAGGACGGCGGGAATACCCTTCCACAAAGTGCAGAATTCTGTTGAATCACGCAGACCCTGCTGGGTGGTGACGCTTGCGACGTTGCACCACTTGCCCGGCTGGGTGCTGATCAGAATGACGTCCAAATCCTTGGACTCACCGGGACGGAGCGTCCCAAGGTTCCAGGAGGCAGCATTTCCATTCTGGGTGCCGCCTTGTCCAACGCTCTCAATACGAGTCGGACTCGGGGCCGTATCGGTCACGACCACATTGCTGAGTTCGGTGTCACCGATGTTGCTCGCAGTGATCTTGTAGCTAGCCCGCTTATTGAGGTACATCTCGGAGTCACCCGTTTTGATCAACTTCAGGCCTGGTTTGACGATGGTGGTGCAGGCGTCATCCTGCACAGTACCCGCGTTGCTGGAAGTAGCCACAGCCACATTACAGTGCTTGCCACGTTCGGCGGCCTTGAGCGTAACGGTGATGGTATTGCTCTGACCAGGGCCCAGATTACCCACGTTGTAGGGAATTTCCTTCACCCCACCGAGACCGGCCGGGACCTTGTCGGTAACGACGACATTTTTGGCCACCGCGGAGCCCGTATTGCGGACGGTGATCGTGTAGTTCAAATCAGCGCCGAGTTGGGCGGTTTCCGGACCGGACTTGTCGATAGCGAGAGCCGGCCGGCCTACGAGGGTCTGGGCGCAGACACGCGGATCAGCCTTGAGGGTCGCGCAGCTGAGCAACGCGCCTTCGCGGTCGGATTTGACCGTAATCTTGAGAGTCTTGGTTTCTCCTGAATCCAGATTGCCGAGATTCCAGGTCAACTGGTTTCCAGAAACGATTGCAGCGGGTTGGGTCTCCACGAGCGAGGTACCTTCAGGAAGCACGTCGGTTACCACGACGTTGCCGGCACAACCGTTTGCCACGGCCTTGATTTCGTAAGTGAATGCTTCGCCGACGGCTACTTCGCGGGGTGTCTGAATACTCAAGTTCACGAGACCGCCCGCCGTGATCGAACAGGGAGTATTGCCGTTGGACGTGACAGGCTTGGTAGCCGGAACGGTGGTCCAGGTAGTGGCCGGCACGGAGGCGTTGATTGCCTTCGATCCAGCGTCGGCAACCCGGTTCACCAAAGCTTTCGTGCGACTGCTGTTACGGGCGTAGGGCGAACGACCGGTGTAGTAATCGCCCACGATGACGTCGTAGAATTGGCGGCCCCGGGTACGCATTTCGCGGTCAGATCCCCGGACGGTGAAAACGCTGACCACAGCGCTCGCGACGAGCAGGCCTAGCATCAGGTGTCTGTAGGTAAATTGAGTTTTCATCAGACGATTTATGGGAATTACCCGGTATGGAAATTCAGCGTGGCTCCGGAATTCGTGCTCTCAGCGAGGTGAATTAGTCATTCCAAAGCATGGCCCGCGCCGATGGGCGACGCATGAGAGACAAGTTGAAATGATTCAGAACCACTACAAAAAAAGCAACGGGAAGACGCTCGTGAGGTTGCATCGCTGGCACAATTTGTCAAGAAATGCACCCAACAGAAATGCACCCAGCGCCGGATTCTAACTCGTCAAAGCGAATAAACCCCAAAAACAGGGGGGATTTGCAAATAGGGCTTGTCTTTTTGTCTCTGCTACCAACCCTGATGGAATCTTGTCATGAGTTTGGAAACACCTGAGTCCCATTTGCAACTTGATCTGCTGACCTGGCTGGAAGAGAACCGCCAGTTAATCGCCAGCTTATTTATCGCTTTTTCCCTGCTAGTCGTCATCGCCATGGTTTGGCGGTGGCGTTCCAAAATGGTGGAACAGGTTGCCAATGAAGCACTTCTAGCTGCCTACACGCCTTCGACCCCGCCTGCGACTCCGACTCCGTCAGCGGAAGAGCTTAAAGTCAGCAGCGATACGCTCCTAAAGATCGCATCGGACCACAGCGGAACCTCGGCGGGTGAGCGAGCCCTTCTCCTTGCGGCCGGACAGCTCTTTGCCGAAGGGAAGTATGGTCCTGCCCGGGAAAAGTTTGATTCTTTTCTACAGAAGTTTCCTGAAAGCCCCTTCGCGGCCACGGCCCAGATGGGATTAGCAGCCACATCGGACGCGATGGGTAAGGCTGCCGAGGCGTTGACGGGGTACAACAGCCTTTTGCAGAGGTTTCCCTCGCAATCGGTAGCGAATCATGCGCGCCTGGCAAAAGCGGGACTCCTTGAGTCCATGAATCAACCCGCAGAGACGCTTGCAGTGTTCGATGAAATGACCAAGGCCGGTCAATTCTCACCTGTCAGCCAACAGGCCGCGATGCGCCGAGAGCTGCTGCTTCAAAAGCATCCGGAACTCAACAAAACCCAGAGCGTGACCAATTCCGTCAACGTATCCGCTCCGTCCGCCTTGGCTCCTCCTGTCGATCCCGCTCCCGTCGCCGCTCCCGCCAAGTAATCAAGGCTAGATTTTTCACGAGCGGCCCCCGAATGAATATCGCCATCATTGGCACAGGTTACGTGGGTTTGGTCACCGGTGCCTGTTTTGCGGAAGTCGGCTATCATGTGATTTGCGTTGACTGTGACGCGCGCAAGATTGAGCACCTGCAGCACGGCGAAAGCCCCATCTACGAACCCGGCCTCGACGACCTGGTAAAACGAAACGCTCAGGCGGGTAGACTCCGTTTTACCACCTCTACCCAGGAAGCAGTCGAACAGTCTGAAGTCATTTTCATCGCCGTTCCCACACCTCCGCTGCCGGACGGAGGGGTGGATCTCAGCTATATTGAGAGTGTCGCCCGCGAAATCGCCGCACACCTCGATGGGTACCGCATTGTGGTCGATAAGAGCACCGTCCCCGTCCGCACGGCCGAGAAGGTCGCCGAAACGATCAAGCGTTACGGGCGAAATCCGATCGACATCGATGTGGTAAGCAACCCGGAGTTCCTCCGGGAGGGGTTTGCCGTTGAGGACCTGATGAAGCCGGATCGCATTGTGATCGGCGTTGGCAGCGATCGTCCGGTGGCGGCGATGAAGGCGATTTATGCGCCCTTCGACGCACCGCTGATTGTCACGGATACGAATTCTGCGGAGCTGATCAAACACGCCGCCAATTCGTTTCTCGCATTAAAAATTTCCTATGCAAATGCCTTATCCGCCATCTGTGAAGCAGCCCATGCCGATGTCAAGGCCGTGACCCAAGGGATGGGCCTGGACCGCCGGATCGGCACTCAATTCCTAAACGCCGGACTTGGGTTTGGCGGATCGTGTTTTCCCAAGGATCTCAGCGCCTTCATTAAGATTAGTGAGCAACTGGGTTACGATTTTCGTTTGCTGAAAGAGGTGCAGCAGATCAATGCCGACCAGATGCGTCGGTTCGTGAAAAAAATTACGCACGCTCTTTGGGTTCTCAAAGAAAAGCGAATCGGTGTCCTAGGCCTGGCATTCAAACAAAACACAGACGACATCCGCACTTCGCCATCACTCGAGTTGTGTCGTCAACTGCTTCGCGAGGGTGCAACGCTGCGTGTCCACGATCCCAAGGCCATGGAAAAAGCTCGGGTGGTTCTCCCGGAAGCCACGTTTGTGGAGGACGCAAATCTCGTCGCCGAAGGTTGTGACGCTCTGGTGATTGCCACCGAATGGCCCGAGTTCACCCGCGTCGACTACGCTCAGGCTCGCCGCACGATGAGAACTCCGATTCTGTTCGATGGTCGCAATCTTTTGGATCCTGTTGAAATGAAGAGCCTCGGATTTATCTACCATAGTGTAGGGCGGTAATCCGTGGACCTGCCCATGCCATCAGGATGTGGCCGCCCGGTCATTGAGGTCAGCGCCGGGCTTATCTTTCGCGATCGGCACCTCCTGATCGCGCAACGACCTCCCGGCAGTCACCTCGCCGGCACCTGGGAATTCCCCGGAGGCAAGCGTGAACCGGGAGAATCCTGGGAGGACTGCCTCCGGCGCGAGCTCCGGGAAGAACTCGACTTCGACGCCAGCATTGTCTGCTTCTATGACGAAATCGCCCACAACTACGAGGAACGTCGGGTCTGCATTCGATTCTTCCTCGCGACGGTGCAATCCGGTGAACCGCGTCCAGTCGGCTGTGCAGCGCTGGATTGGGTCACAGCCGAAGGGTTGGCCGGATTCGAATTTCCGCCGGCAGACGCAGCCCTGCTGGATCGCGTGAGGAGAGATCGGCAATTGTGGTCGGCCGGATTCGCGAGTTCGAAACCCTCGCAAGTTCATTAATTCTAGGATTGCATCATTCTCGGGGACAGGTTAATTTCCCTGCAATGACGTTGTTATATAGTTTGTTGCTAAGCAGTCTTGCTGCGGGCTTGCTGTTGACCCTCGCCGGTTGCAAAGACGGTCGATCGGTGGAGTCCGCCGTTACCAAGCCCTACCTCCTGGATAAGTGTATCGTGTCCGACGAGAAACTTGGTGAGATGGGGGATCCGGTCGTGTTTGTCTATCATGGGCAGCAGATCAAGCTCTGCTGCAGCAATTGTCGGAAGGATTTCGATAAGGAACCCGATAAGTTCATGGCTAAGATCCACTGACCGGTCTGAACGTTGTCTCGTAGAGGGAACCCAAAAACGGCCCGTGCCGGTTCCGGCACGGGCTTAGGACTCCTGACCTCCTGGGATCTATGTCACCCCTCACCCGACCTCCACGCCCACTGCGTCGAATGCAGGGAGACTGGAGATTGGCGGTTTAGGGACGCGGCGGCTCTCAACGAACGCAAAAATAACCGACCGAAATTATACTCTAACCTCAGCTCCTTCGAGGAAACCCTGCAACTGTCGCAATCGAGTCGGGTGGCGCATTTTTCGCAGTGCCTTGGCTTCAATCTGCCGGATGCGTTCGCGGGTCACTTTGAACTGCTTCCCAACCTCCTCAAGCGTGCGGCTATAGCCGTCACCCAGGCCAAATCGCAATTCCAAAACCTTGCGCTCACGTTCCGTTAGCGAATCCAGCACATCGGTCAGCTTCTCCTTCAGGAGGCTGTACGAAGTCATGTCTGACGGATTCTCCGCCGACTTGTCCTCAATGAAGTCACCGAAATTCGTGTCGTCACTGTCGCCGACCGGACTTTGCAGCGAGATCGGCTGCTGGGCCATCTTGAGGACGGCTCGGACGCGGTCGACCGGCATCTGCATCTCATCTGCAATCTCCTCTGGAGTCGGCTCGCGGCCAAAATCCTGGATGAGTTGCTTCTGAACCCGCATCAATTTGTTGATCGTCTCGATCATGTGCACCGGGATGCGGATGGTGCGGGCCTGGTCGGCGATTGAGCGAGTGATCGCCTGTCGGATCCACCAGGTGGCGTATGTCGAAAACTTATATCCGCGGCGGTACTCGAACTTCTCCACCGCCTTCATGAGACCCATGTTTCCTTCCTGAATCAAATCGAGGAATGAAAGGCCACGGTTCGTATATTTTTTGGCGATCGAAATGACGAGACGGAGGTTGGCCTCGACCATCTCTGTCTTGGCCTGCAGCGCTTTCTTGTTGAAGTGCTGCAACTGCTCGTATGCGAGCAGGTATTCCCGCTGGGTCATTCGGACAAACTCTTCAAGCGACTTAATCTTCCGCTCCTCGGCATGAATGATCACCTGTGCTTGGTTCGATCGCTTATGCGTTTCGAGATCTCGGATTGCCCGGACACTCGCCTGAAACTTGTCGTGAATATTGTCGGCGACGAGCGTCATCTCTTCGATGACCTTTTGCTTGTAGTAAAACTTCGCGAACGCTTTCTGAAGCTTCTCGTCAATCTTGCGATACTCAACGGTTAGTTTCTCAATACGGCCCTTCGTGGGTGGTTCCTGAAGTTCGCGCCAATTTTCATCCACCTGGGTGTCAATGGCACGAACGTCCTTGACCAACTTCCGCAATGCACGGAGATGCTCGTCGCGGCTCTCAATTTTTTTGTCGACGATTACCCGGTCGAACCGTTCCTTCGGCGGCTCCGAAATTAGCTTTTCCGCGAGCGCGATGTGCTCTTTGCCTGAGAATCCGAAACCGTAAATGATCCGTTTTACTTCGTTCTCGTTATCCTCAATCCGCTTGGAAATCTCGACCTCTTGTTCACGCGTAAGCAAGGGCACTTGGCCCATCTGCTTGAGGTACATCCGGACCGGGTCATCGAGAATATCGAGCCGTGCCTTTTCCTCCTCTTCCTCCTGCTCCGGCTGCTTGACACGGTCGACTTCCGCCTGGTCGACGATGTCGATTTCGAGATTGCGAAGTTTCGCATAAATATCGTCCATGTCCTCCGGCGTCACACCGTCCGGTAGAGTATCGTTGATGTCGCCGTAGGTAAGATATCCCTGCTCCTGAGAGAGGCGGACCAGTTCCTTGATTTTCTCCGTCAGGTCAATCCCGGCGGAGCTTCGAACGGTCCCGACCGTCAATCCATCGGCGCCTGCTTCTGGTCCTGGCGCACTCGGAGCCACCACAAGAGCGCTGACTCCGGCCGGCGCGGGACCTGCCATAGTCTTTTTTCTGTCCCGGCTCGTCTTCGAATCAGTAGTCGCAAGACTGGATGCGGAAGGAATACTACGGGCGGCCTTGGCCGGCTTTTCAGCAGTGGTAGGTGTCGCCGGTTTCGCAGAACCGGGCGCCTTTTCAATCTTGTCGTGTCTCGGTGCTACCGCAACGAGGGGAGCACTTTCCGCCCCTCCTGCCTGTTCTCGGAGGGAATGCTTCATCGCTCTTGCTCCAGAACTCGGCTTAGCAGAAGACGCAGACTTCCCAGCGGGCGCCGACTTGGCGGCGGACGCCAGATTTTCCGCGCCGGAAGCCTTCGGCAAGACCTTGCTCTTTGCAGATGCTGAATGCTTGCCAGGCGAAATCACTTTGAGAGGGCGCCCCACGGGCTCGCCATGTGCGGCTGGGCCATGTGCGGCTGGGCCATGTGCGGCTGGGCCATGTGCGGCTGGGCCATGTGCGGCTGGGCCATGTGCGGCTGGGCCATGTGCGGCTGGGCCGTGGGCGGCTGGGCCGTGGGCGGCTGCTTCAGGCTTAGCGACGGCAGCCTTTGCCGCTGAAGCCTGCTTCGGTACCGCGAGCTTCGTCGGTGCTACGACTTTAGCTAGGGGCGCTGGGGAGGTAGACGTCACAGAATGGGCAGGAGTAACGGTTGCCGCATGGGTCAGCGACTTCCGAGCAACCGGCGCTTCGGCCGGTTTTTTTTCTTTCGAGTCTTTCGAATGCGGCATAAGGAAACGAAAAAGCCGCCCGTCAAGCGGGTGGCGAACGAGCTGCCCATTATCGGGGTCGATCGAGGGGCCGTCAAGAGAACCAACGGAATGATCGAACATGGGGGACAACTCACCGAACCGGCCGTGCTACCGCTGAACCGAGCCGTGTGACTGAAGATTTCCGGAGGAGCAAGCTTTCAAAGATGTTGAAAGTGGAAATGTTTCCCAGCCCGCGAGTTCTCCTCGCCATGGCGGCGGGATTTCTCGTACATTTCTACGGAACCTCTGGCGAATTCGTGACAAACAAATCGCAACCGTCGGCTACCTGTCTGTCCGGCAACAACCCGCCACCCGCTGCGGGACTGTTGGTGCGCAGGATTGGACTGTTCGATGCCACGATGGTGGTGATCGGTGGCATCGTCGGAGCTGGAATCTTCATGAATCCGGCGGTGGTGGCGAAACAGCTCCACTCCCCTGCGCTCATTTTAGGAGCCTGGGTGTTTGGAGGAATCATCTCCCTGCTGGGGGCGTTCATCTATGCGGAATTGTCATCCGTACGCCCTCACGTCGGCGGGCAATACGCCTATTTTCGTGAGGCATTTCATCCGATCGTCGGGTTCGTATACGGCTGGTGCCTGCTGCTCGTCAGCCAGAGTGGCGGCATGGCGGCAGTTGCCGTCACGTTCGCCCAATATTATTGTCAGCTGACAGGTTTCGCTGGGCCGCCGTGGCGAGTCGCCCTGACCGCCCTGGCCGTTCTCACGATCGTCAATTGCCTGGGCGTCCGGACGGGAACCACTGTGCAGACCGTTCTCACCGTATTAAAGGTGGTGACAATCGTCGCTCTGGTCACCATCGGCTGGATTTTGGTGAAACCGTACGGAGAGTCGGCCGGGGAAGGCATCGCGGTGTCCCCCGGCGACTTGGGCCCTTTTCGACAGTTTGGATCGGCGATGGTGCCGGTACTCTTTGCGTACGGAGGGTGGCAAACCGCCTGCTTCGTCGGCGGGGAAGTCTACAACCCGCAGCGCAACCTTCCCCGGGCGCTTCTGTGGGGAATCTTCGGGGTGATCATCCTATACCTGTCGGTAAGCGTTGTCTGCCTGCGCGCTTTTGGACCCGCGGGTCTCGCCGCCACATCAACGCCTGCCTCGGACCTAATGCGCAAGGCTCTTGGGGAAACTGGAGGCCGGCTCATTGCGGCGGGGATTGTCATCTCCACATTCGGATTCCTCGCGCAAGGAATGCTCACCGCGCCGCGCGTTTACTTTGCAATGGCGCGGGACGGCATGTTTTTCAATGTCTTTGGCCAGGTGCATCCGACCACAGGTGCTCCCGTCGCCGCCATCGCCCTCCAGGGACTTGTCGCCATGATCATCGCTGTCTCCGGGCGGTACGATCAGATCCTGAACTACGTGGTATCGGTTGACTTCATCTTCTACGGTTTGACGGCCTGTTGCGTATTCCTGTTCCGGAGTGGGGAAGTTGCGCCATCGGGATTTCGCATCCCCGGCCATCCCTGGACAACCCTGTTCTTCGTGCTGAGTTGTTGGGCAGTGGTGGCAAACCTTCTCTTCGGTCACGGCCAAGACAGTCTGATTGGATTGGGGATTCTACTTGCGGGTGTGCCCGTTTACTTTCTACGCAAGGCGTTGTCCCGTTCTGCGCCGTCGAAATGAACTTTTCCAAACGCCTCATCGAATCGCCCTACATGCACTGGGCAAAAACCCTGCAAGCAGCCCGGTTTAACCTGGGAAACAGCGGCGTGTCGCCGTATCCGCTTCGCGAACTTCCCGTGCGTTTGGAAGACCTGGAGTTGAGCGGACCCAGCTTTTATGGGTGGCCGCCACTGCAATCCGCGTTGGCCCACCACCTTGGCATGCCAGAAGACCAAGTGGTCCACGCGTGCGGAACGTCCATGGCCAATCACCTGGCGATGGCGGTGACCGTGGATCCGGGTGATGATGTCCTGATTGAGCGCCCCACCTATGAGCTGCTGATTTCGACCGCCGAATACCTCGGCGCTCGCGTACGTCGATTCGAGCGGCGTCCGGAGAATGGCTGGCTGCCGGACCTAGACGAACTCAAGCGGCAAGTCCGACCGGAAACGCGGCTGATCGTTCTAAGCAACCTGCACAATCCCTCCAGTGGCCGCATTCCGGATGCGCTTTTGAGGGAGATTGCGAGCCTGGCGGACACCGTCGGGGCGTCTGTGCTAGTGGACGAAGTCTATCTGGATGCGGCTTTTGAGGATACACCGACGACCGCCGCCCATCTGGCCGACAACATCGTAGTTACCTCAAGCCTCACCAAAGTCTATGGACTCAGCGGAATCCGGTGCGGATGGATCATCGGAAACCCCGAAGTGGTCCGCCGTGCGTGGCGTCTGAATAATTTATTCGGGGTGATTCCCGCGCACGCCGCAGAGCGATTGACCCTCGCTGTTCTGGCAAATTTCGGCCCTATCCGCGACCGGGCTCAACGGCTGCTCACCATCAATCGTAAGCTGTTGAATGCGTTCCTGCAGTCGCGAAAAGACCTTCAACATACGCCCCACCTCCACGGCACCGTTGCCTTTCCCCGACTGCGACGGAGCTCTGTCGAAGCTCTCTGTGACCATTTGCGGAAATACCAGGAAACCACCGTCGTGCCCGGCCGTTTTTTCGAACTGCCAAACCACTTCCGAATCGGAATCGGATGCCCAACGGAGATCCTTTCCGAGGGCTTGAACCGACTCGGACAAGGGCTTGACGCGATCGCGGCTACCGACGGGGCAGGCTAAATCGGACCACAGCTCCACCGGACGATGCGTTGCTCGCCGTGATCCGGCCACCGTGTTCGGTGACGATGCGCTCGCAAATCGCGAGACCCAAGCCGGTGCCGTGAGCTTTGCCAAACGTGACAAATGGCTCGAAGACATGAGGCATGAGGACGCTGGGAATACCGGGGCCGTTATCCTCGACCTCGGTGATGACTTCGTCGTCGTCCGTCGTAAACCGAAGCGTGACGCGGCCATCGCTGCGTCCGGAGAGAGCGTCAAACGCATTTTGGAAAAGGTTGCTTAGCACCCGGAAAAGTCGGAGCGGATCGAGCCGCACTGAGGTTTCTGGAAGTTCACTTGGGAGATCCACAATGACTCCTCGGCGCGAGGCCTCTTCTTGAAGCTCAACCATAAGCGGCCGCATTACAGCGCCATAGTTCAGCTGGGCTAAAACGACATTGGCGGGTGTGATCCGCGTGAAGTCGAGCAACTCCTGCATCAACGAATTCAGTACTTCCGCCTGCTTGTGAACTCGATCGCGTGCTGCCCGCCGTGCCGCCAGGGTGGCTCTTTCTTCGACAGCGAGATCGGCCGCCAATCCAATTACATTCAAGGGATTCCGGAAATCGTGAACAATGGTTTTCGCAAGCCGCTCCACCAATGTGAGCCGCTCCGCGCGCAATGACTCCAGAAGAAAACGACGATTAAACTCCCGCATCCGCAGGCTCGCATCCCGGACCAGCGACGCCGCGAGAAAGGGGGACCTGTCGAGAAGCATGTGGACATGGTTCGTAGAAACAAAGTTCAACACACAGTGGGTAATCGCCGTCGCTGAAGCGGAGCGCGTGCCTCCATCGAACACCGCCATTTCCCCAAAATAATCGCCCGGTTGATCCCGCGAGAGCAGATGTTCCCGACCGGGAGAAGACTGGACCGTGATTTCTACGACGCCGTCGAGGACCACGAACAGGCCATCGGCGACTGCACCTTCATCAAAGATCCGTTGGCCCGCCGGAACTTCCCGGGGTTTTAGCGAATTGGCGGAGCAGTGCCTGCTCCGGTAGGCCGAGCTGCCTCCCAAACTGAGAATCTTCAATAGCAATCAAAGAAAACTTTAGCGATCGTTCTTCACCGTTTCGGCGCCGTGGTCTGCGGTCCGGGCGATGTGGCCGGTGGAGATCCAGAAGTCGGGTCGAGCGGTTTTAATCCAACCTTATCCAAAATCGGGACGAAATTCTTATCCTGAGCTCCGTATTCCCGGAACCGTTCCGCAATCTGATTCTGTCGCCCGTGCTCGCTGCGGAGCGCCTCAAACGTCTTTGCCTGCCCGCCGAGCTCGCGCCGGACTTGCCGATATTGCCACAGCTGGTAAACAGCCGGGCTTGTGGTGGCGATCAGTGAGGCCACGACGCTTACCTGCACCAGGGAACGGAGGGAAGCGATGTCAGATCTCAGATCAGCAACTGATTGCGGAAATACCGGGTCATTCATGTAGGTACTTAACGTGTGCCCTTCGCACGCTTCGAATTTGGAGCGTGCGCTGGCGTGGTAGAAGGAAAAGGAGGATTGGTGACCGACGCTTTGACGCCAAGAGAGATCAGCAATGGGTCAATTGCCGGCTGTTTCTTCGAGTAGTCGATCGCATCGCTTACCAGGACCTGGAGGGCTCGCTGGTTTTGACTAACCTGGGTCGCCAACTCGTTGATCCCTCGTGCCTGGATGCCAGCCTGACGGGTGGCTTGGATTTGCTGCTGGCAGAGGTAGGCTACGAGCAAGGCGATCAGCACTTGGGCACAAACAAGCGAGAGGAGGAGACGCGACGGCTTCATTACTGGCCATCAATCTACGCCAAGGCAGCATCTTTCCAAGAATTTTGGCGCTGAAAACAAAAAACCCCTGCCGGATGCCGACAGGGGTCTGAAGTCGTTTCGAATCGAATTCGATTAGAACCTGTAGATGATGTTAAGCAAGAGGCTCACATCCTCCCGTTCGCCATCGACGCCCACACCGTTCTTGTAATGTTCAAAAAAGGCATCGCTACCATTCACGGATTGATCCCATCGCAATTCCACGCGGGTGACGACGTTGGCCCAGAGGGCATAGTCGGCGGTTACTGTCACACCGAACACCTTGTCTCGCATTCCGGTGTTGGCGAAAGCGCCCCAGCCGGATTCGGCGTACTCAACGCGAGTATTCAGCTTGAGCTGGTCAGTGGCCTGGAAGGAGGCATACAGGGCAGCCGCACTCGCATAGCTGTTGCCATCCAGATAATCATACGAGGCGCCGAACGATAACCCTTTGATCGGGGTCGTGAGCGATCCACCCACGTACAGGTTCAGGTCCTGGGAGTTGCCGTGACCGAGGTTGCGGTCGACACCGACTACAGCGCCGCCGTAAAGCGAGGAACCCGCCATCCAACCGGTGCTCTCAGGCGCCGTTAGGACGATCCCACCCATGTAGGTCTTCTTCGTTTCAGCATTGCCAGAACGAGCAACCGTTGATTGGTCTGTGTTTGCGACGCCTGCAGAGATACCGATGAGATCGGTCACCTTGTAGCTAACCAGGACGCCGGTGTGGGTCAGCGGCTCAATCGCGTAGCCGAAGGACCGGCTGAAGTTCGGATTGGCATAGCTATCGAACACCTCGTAGCCGATGATCGGGTCGAATCGACCGACCTTGAAATCCAAGCCGTTTCCGACCGGTGCGCGCAAGGCAACATACGCCTGCTTGAGGCCGAAAGAGTTGCCTGACGTCAAGGTACCATTACCCGGGAGCCCAGCGGCGTCGGGACCAAAGAGGGTCTCGAGCTTGTAACCGGCGGACCAACTGCCTTCATCCAGGGGCTTTTCCAGGGCGATCTTTGCAACGTTTAGGTTAAAGCCATCCTGACGGTTAGGACCCGTGTTGACGAACCGGTTGGCAACGCTATTCCCGGTGCCAAAGTTCCAGATTGCCGACGTGTCCACGTAGCCGGAGAGGCTGGTGGATGAGAGCAGGGTGTTGAGCGGATGCTCGTCGGCGTTAACCGCAGACGCAAGGCTGACCGCACCGGTAGCGACCAGTGCCATCGTCCATTTATTGAACTTCATTATCATTCCTCCTGAGTTGTGCTGTGTGTTTGATCTATCGTTTATTACCAATATCGAAACAAAAACAGTTTGTTTCGCCGCCTAAAGGGCGGATTTGCCGGGCAGGTTATGCTGGCGATGGAACCGTGTGCAACAGCATTTTTTTGGCGATTTTCCGCAGGAAACACCTGCATTAACCTACTTTTCCATGGCTAGGCCGACAAAAAGGATCGTCTCAAGAGCCCTTTCAGGGGCCCGTTTGCGACGATTTTGCGCGTTCTCCTCTCACTCCAAGCTGGCGTCAAAATCAGGCATTGCTCGGGAAATCCCCGGAAATCGTTCACAGCGTCAAATTGGGTATTTGGGGTCATCATTTTGCGAGCACGACCTCCTGGTCACCTGCCGAACGTCCGCCACGGACCGACTCCGCGGTGCCGGCAACCTCGGTGCTACGTTCCGCCCCACTACTCTCTTTGTTGAACTTCACGCTCACAATTTTACTAACACCCTGCTCCTGCATCGTGACGCCATACAGAATGTCGGCCATCCCAATCGTTCGCTTGTTGTGCGTGATCACCACGAACTGACTGTGCTCAAGGAATCGCTGCAACACCTTGATGAATCGGTTGATGTTCGATTCGTCCAGCGGCGCATCCAATTCATCCAGAACACAGAATGGACTCGGCTTCACCTGGTAAATAGAGAACAAAAGGGCCACAGCGGTCATCGTCTGCTCGCCACCCGATAACAAGGAAATGCTCTGGAGCTGCTTGCCGGGCGGGCGGGCGATAATATCAATACCGGACTCGAGCACATCCCCCTCGTCCACCAGACGGAGGTCGGCTTTCCCACCGCCAAACATCTCCGTAAACATCAACTGGAAGTTGGCTCGGATTTTTTCAAACGTCTCAAAAAACATCACCTTGGTTTCGACGTTTATCTTGTTCAACACCTCGGTGAGCTGCTCCTTGGCCTTCACGAGGTCATCGTGCTGGGTGGTGAGAAAGGCGTGGCGTTGCTCGGTTTCCTCGTATTCCTCGATGGCCACCAAATTCACCGGTCCAATCTCCTCGAGGCGCTGCTGCAAGGAACCCACCTGTTCGGCCACCGCCCCCCAATCCGTGCTCAAGCCCACCTCCTGCATTTCCTCCGGCGACAAGGTCTCCACTCGGGGTTGACCTTCATCCGCCAGCGTAATCCGGATTCCCTCACCCCGGATGTCGTCCAGGTTCATTTGATATTTTTCTTGGACACGTTCCCGAAGGTTTTGGACGGACATCGTCTTCTGAGCGAGCTCGACCTCGAGCTGTCCCCGCTCTTGCTGAGCCCGCGTCAGACGGCTGCGGTGCTCTCGAAGGTTATCCTCCCGCCTTTGCACTTGAACTTCCTGCTCCAATTTTTCTGTCAGCCTGGCCGTAATCTGGTTGGAGACCCCTTCGCGGTCATGTCGCAGGCGCTCGATCTGGCCGCGGCACTCGGATATCTCGGTCTCGAACTGCTGCTGTCGATGGTTAAATGACCCGGATTCTGTTTCCAGCCGTGCTACCAATTGCTCCATCTCTTGAATTCGCTGTTCCAGGGGCGCTCGCTGGCGGGAATGGGAGGCCAGCAGCTGCTCCTCCATGGCAAGGGCGACCTTGGCATCGCTCAAGGCCGAGTTTGCCAAATCGCGTGACTGTCGCAACCGCTCCAAATCAGCCGTCATCTGGTGCACTTGGCCAACCGCCGTTTGCTCGGTGGCCTCAAGTTCCGCAATTTGCGTTGCCAGCGACTGACGCTTTTCGCTGCCTTCGTTTTCCTGGGCGCTGAGGCGGGTGTGCTCCTGGACCGCATTGTCGAACCGCGCCTGTAGTGAACGTCTGGAGTTTTGCAGGGCGTTGAACTCGCCCTGGCGTGTCGCAATCGCCACCTCTTGGTGTCGCAACTCTGTCCGGGCCTCTTCGAGGCTCGCCTGAAGTTCGGTTTGTTCACCCTGCAGCGAAACCTTCTGGCGCGTCGACTCCGCAACCTGCTCCGTGAGCCGCGTCAACTGTCCATGCAGCTCAGCGATCTGGTTCTTCCGCCCCAAAATGGACGCGGGGGCCTTCCCGGACGGATTGGCAGTACCCCCCGTGTAGACCCCGTGCCGCGTCAGAAGATCCCCAGCCAGGGTCACGTAGTCGAACCGGCCTCGGGTCTGCCGATGCGCCGCCGTTGCGGTCGGGAGATCTGCGACAATGCGCGTTTGTCCCAAGAGCGCCGTCAGAAGAGGCCGTACCGCCGGATCGCACGTCAACACACTGAGCGCGGGCACCGTCCCGCCCAACGAATCCGCCAGCGTGACCTGTTCCACATCGAGGGAATTTTCCGAATTCACGCCCGCGTCACTCAAGGCAAGCGCTGCAATGCTAGCTCGGCCCTTTTTGTGGGCATGGAGATCCGCAAGGATCGCGGTAGCCACGCCGGGATCGGCGGTCAACACCAACTGCAGGTGATGACCCAGAGCGGTTTCGATGGGCAAAACGTGCTCAGGGCCGACCCGAAGTTTATCCGCCAACGTCCCAAGGACGGCGTCAGACCCCTTAAGCGCTGCCTGGGCGCCGCTGCCGAATCCCTCGTGACTGGTGTCCAACTGCTCAAGGACGCTTAACCGGGAGCGGGTCTCCGCCTGCTGACGAATCAGGGGATCCATCCGCTGCCCAGCGTCATTAATCTCCTGGTGCAACTCGCGCAACCGGGCCTGCCGCTCCTCGACCGTCCCTCGGCTCGCCTGGACGTGAAGTCGCTCCGCTTCGACCTGAGATGAGAATTCCTCCAACCGGGATTCAAGGCGGGTCCGCTCCTCCTCCGCACCGAACTTCTCTGCGTGCAGTTTCTCCAGGCGGACCACATTTCCCTGCTTCTGAAGATCCAGCGCATTGATCTCATTCCGGACCCGTGCCAGTTGCTGCGCGGCTCCAAAAGCCTGCGATTGTCCAAGACGGAGGGCTTCCTGCTTCTCTGAAACGTCCCGCTCGACAGCTGTCAGCCCGAGGCGCTTTTCCTCCAGAGATTCGCGGAGGGACTTGACCTGCACTTCAGCCTCTGAAATCCGGTCCTTTACAACCATTAACTCGGCTGCCGAGATCTGGTGACGCTCCCGGGAAAGAAGGATATCGGCGAGAGCCCGCTCGTGCTGGGCCGCCAGTTCTCGCAACCGTTCCTCGTTAAACCCGATCCGGCTATCATTACGTTCGGATTCCGCCTTGAGCTCGAGACCGTGGCGCTGGGCGACGGAGATCGTCTTCTCCAATTCACTCAGCGCAGCGCGCAACTGCAGGATTTCATCCTCTAACCGCAGGACGCTCTCCTGACAAATTTCGCCCTCGGTTTTCAGCTTTTCCGCCTGCGTGGTGCGCTCCAAAATTTCAGACTGCAGAACATCGAATTGGTGCCGCGCCAGTTGCGTCTCCAAATGCTGCAATTCCGCCTGAAGAGATTTGAACCGGCGGGCCTTGCCCGCCTGCCGCTGAAGGGATCCGATCTGCCGCTTCACCTCTTTGATCAGATCCTCGACGCGCAAAAGATTCTGATCTGTGTGCTCCAGTTTGCGGAGAGCCTCCTTTTTCTGGGCCTTGAATCGTGTGATGCCCGCCGCCTCCTCGAACACCATCCGGCGATCATCCGGCTTGCTGGAAAGGATCTGGGTGATGTTCCCCTGAGCCATGATGCTGTAACTCGTGCGCCCCACACCGGTACCCATGAACAGTTGCTGGATATCACGCAAACGACTGGGAACCCTGTTGATGAAATATTCCGATCCGCCATCCCGAAAAACACGGCGTGTCACCATAATCTCATTGAACTCGACCGGGATTCCAGCCGCCTTCAAATGCTCCGTGTCGACGTCTCCAATCGTCAACGACACCTCTGCCATCCCCAAGGCCTTCCGCCCATCGGTTCCGTTGAATATTACGTCCGCCATCTCGCCACCGCGTAACGCTTTAGCCGATTGCTCGCCTAGCACCCACCGGATTGCATCGGAAACATTCGATTTTCCACAGCCGTTCGGCCCGACGATCGCCGTTACTCCGGGCTGGAAATTCAACGAGGTCTTGTCGGCAAATGACTTGAACCCAAGCACAGTTAGGTTTTTGAGATACATCTTGAGAACCTATTGAACGCAACCGGTTGTGGCTTCGCAAGCCGGAAACCACAACCGGTAGTGGTAAGTTATTCACATGTGCCTTCTCCGTCTCCCCGACCCAGCAAACCCGGAAAAGGGGTCAGTCAATGGTATTGTAGTATTTTGAATTACTACAATACGATTGACTGACCCGATCAGGGACCCATAAACGGTTTAGCACTCTGTCATCCAAGTCTCCTCCATGCAGCGGCCACCGCCTGCTGGTTCATTCCGATGACTGGCACCCAGGCCCGAGTCGCTGGCGTGGACTGCAAGAGTTCTAGCGCCGCCAGGCACTGCCACGCCGACCCCGCCGCCAGCCCTTCGCCCAGCAGTGCCTTCGCTGAAATCCGGGGCCCGGCCCAATCCGACCACGCTGCAGCCTCGGCTCGATCGTAGCTGTCACACCCCACAAGGCCGTCGCTCAGTGCAGTCTTTCCATCCGGGTGCCGCATCAATGCACGAACCTGGCGAACCGCCTGACGCCTCTCCGACGGTCCGGCACACGGAACTATCGCGGTCACCCGATCGAGTGTCAGTGAAGACTTTTCGTGCCGCAACCGGACAGCACCCGCCCCTTCACCTAAAATCACTCCACGCGAAAAATGCCGAAGGGCATCGGCGGTTAGCCAGTCGACCTCTTCCGATGCCACCACCAAGCAATCATCCACCCAGTCGTCCGTCAGCCATTCCGCCGCCAACTGTAAGCCATACACGAAAGCGCTCTGGTCCCGGACCAACGTGTAGCAGGGACCTTTCGCACCGAGAATTGCGGCAAGGTGGGATGCTGGTGCGTTGAAAACTGTTTCGGGAAAAATCAGGGGGCTTGCTGTCGACGGATCCCGCAGGGTTTCATCAAAAAAGCGCCGGGTGTAATTGACGCATCCGGCAAAGGCGCAAAACACGATTCCAAGACGATCCACTAACGGACACACGTCAGCATCTCCACCAATCCCCATCGCTTCCAACGCCGCCGCTAAGGTGAAATGGCTGATGGCACTGGTTCGACGCAACCGATTATGTCCCAAAAACCAAGGCCGGATCGGTGGCGGGGGGACGTTTCGAACTCTGTACGAAAACTCCCGATCCGACCGATGCAACGACGTCTCCGGCAATGTCATCCGATCTCTCAACACGGTCCGGAATGGGGCCCATCCCCCAACCGGCAGGCGTCACCGCCCCGACCCCATGAACGTAGCAGCCGCTCATGCCCACCTCCGGAGAATGAGAGTTCCATTGGAACCTCCAAAACCGAACGAATTGGTCAAGACTACCTCCACTCGCTCGTCCTGCGGCACCCGGATCAACCGAAATCGACACACCGGATCTACAGATTCGACTGTCGTCTCCGGCGGCAGCCACTGCTCCCGCAGTGTCATCAAGCACACAACGGCCTCCACTGCGCCTGCCGCGCCGAGCAAGTGTCCAATGCCAGATTTCGTGGAACTCACCGCAACCCGCCCTGCATTCGCTCCCGCCCAACGATTAATCGCCGCAACCTCCGCGGCATCGTTGAGCCGAGTTCCTGTGGGCATTGATGTAGTCGATCTGATCAACGCCGACTCCGGCAACCCGGCAGGCAGCGGTCATCGCCGCCAGAGCCGCATCCCCATCAGGATGCGGCTGCTTGAGGTGATGCACATCCGTGCTAGCCCCATATCCAATGATCTCGCCAAGGATCTCCGCGCCACGGCCCCGTGCATGTTGGAGCGTTTCCAGACACAGAACCCCCGCTCCTTCGCCAAGGGCGAGCCCGTTACGCGCCACGTCAAAGGGACGGCACCCGGTGGTTGACAGGGCTTGAAGTGAATCAAACCCCGCAAACACAAGCTGACTGAGTGCATCGTATCCTCCCGAAAGCACGCGTTCAGCACGGCCATGTCGTAGAGTCTGAAACGCATGCCCAATGGCATTGGCGCCGGAGGCGCACGCATTCGCAATGAAGCGTGACCGGCCCGGACAACCCCGCTGCATCCAGCGCTGCCCAGGCCTAAGCCTGGGCCTAATACCCCGCAACCCGCGTCGCCTGCCCGGCCGCATCGCCCGAGGCGTTCAGTGTGTGTCGATAGTAAGCCTCACCGAGCCCCATACCGCCGCTGGTGGTCCCGAACACACACGGGACCCCGGTGCCCCCACGATTCCACCCCGCCTGTTGCGTGGCCTCGAGAGTTGCAAGGATTAACAATCGCGCTGCCCGATCCAAACTGCGGCCGAGACGGACCTGGCGGGAACCACCGCTCGCCAAGGACGGTAAAGCCACCTCCGCCGCCATCCGGGCGCGTTGGCGAGAGATGTCGAAGAGGCTCACCGGGCGAAACGCAATCGCGCCTAAGCGGAAACCGGCCACATTGGTCGCCCACCCCACACCGTTAGCCGTAACAATCCCGGCACCCGTAACTACCACCCGCCGGGGAGAAGTGGCAGAAGAAGAATCCATCATCAAAGACTGCGACCGAGGCTGGAGCATTTGGCAAGCAATCGTCAATCTCGCTGGCAAAAATCCACTGCAACCACCGGTCCAGCAATCCGGGATTGCCGATAAGCAGTGCAGCAATAGCTTTACGATTGGCCACATACCAGCAGACTCCGTCCAAGATTGGAAATGACCATGGCAGCAAAGAAAAAAAAGATACCCCCGGCAGCGGTTTTGGTGCCCAAGCTTTCGCCTAAGCGCTTTTTCGGTCATGGTCTTCCCGGCGTATCCTTGGGAGAACTGCCCGGGAAGTTGATTGTGGTGGAGGGAGCCGACGGCTCCGGGCGATCCTCGCAGATCGCGCGCTTGGTGACGTGGCTCGAAGGCGGCGGACACCATACAATTCAGGTTGGGCTTAAAAGGTCCACCCTCGTTAGCGAGGAGCTGGAAAAGGCCCAGCAAGGAAACATTCTCAGCCGCACCACTCTCTCCCTGTTCTATGCCACCGACTTTGCAGACCAGCTGGAAAACGTAATTCTTCCAGCATTGCGTGCCGGCTCCATGGTACTCGCAGATCGGTATATCTACACTCTGATGGTCCGCGACCTCGTGCGGGGCATGAACGCTGACTGGCTCCAAAACATCTATGGAATCGCCCTTGTGCCGGACGCTGTGTTCTACCTCGAAGTCTGTCCGGAACAGCTGGTTCAGCGTGTCTTCGCCAAAACCCACACGCTGGACTATTGGGAAAGCGGTATGGACCTGGGATTATCCCGCGACATGTTTGCCAGCTTTCTGAAGTACCAGGGATTGATGCGGGATCAATTTCGCCGCCTCCAAACCACCTTCCATTTCAGCATCATCGACGGCGAGCGAAGTCCGGAGGTGATCAGCCAGGAGCTTCAGCGCCGCATCGAAGGGGTCCTTGCCCGGGGATAATGCTGGATTCGATCTGAAAATCCCAGGCATCTCCCCAAAACGAAACGGCCGGAATGGCAACATTCCAGCCGCTTGGTTTAGATGACAGATGCCAACAATCCAATGCTGGCAAGTCACCCGAGTCTGTATGTGATCCGGGCCTTGTTCATGTCGTAGGGCGACATTTCGATCCGCACCCGATCACCCGGGGTCAGGCGAATAAAACGTTTCCGCATTTTTCCTGATATATGCGCGAGGACGACGTGCTTATTATCCAGCTCGACACGAAACATCGTGCCAGCGAGCACCGTGAGAATTCGGCCTTCCAAAACGACAGGTTCTTCCATGAATATCTTCCAACTTCCCGGTAATCGAAAAGGGTGCGCTTGGTATCCAAGCCAGGGGTAAAAACGGTGTAGAGGTTTAGAAAACCTGCCCAAAAAAGGGGCTCTCTCGAGAGCCCCTCAAAATAATCCGCAAGAAATCTTGCAGAACTGTCTTAGTATCGGCCGCGACCACCACCACCACCACCACCACCACCACCACCACCACCACCACGGTACCCGCCGCCACCACCACCACCACGGAATCCACCGCCACCACCACCGCCGGGAGGCCGGTCTTCCTTCGGACGGGCTTCATTGACGGTCAGTGCACGGCCGTCAAGCTGAGCTCCATTCATGGCTCCGATAGCCGCTTGCGAAGCTTCTTCGGAAGCCATTGTGACAAAAGCGAAACCGCGAGAGCGGCCGCTCACCCGATCTACCATCAAACTGACCTCAGACACCGGCCCGTGAGCCGCGAACGCGTCCTGCAGATCATTCTCCGTCGTATTGAACGACAGATTTCCAACGAACAACTTAGTACCCATGCTGATTTGCTGGCATCACTCCCACTGCCTGATCCGAGACTGTTCCCGTTTGTCGGGTTTCAAATCATCACTGAACGCCGTTCAACTGAGGATTTACCACGCCTTGAAGGCGGAAGAGTTTAGCCACCAGCCGGCAAAATGACTCCTTTTGCGCCGAATGCAAGATTCGATTGCAACTATTTGCAATCACTCAATCGGAACAATTCCCCCCCATGACGATTTCTTGCCACTCTTTAATCGATGAATCCGTCGTGCTCGGTCGAAATTCCTGCGGGAGCCGGTCCGAGCGTCACCTTGCGATGCATCGGTCGCAACGCCTTGGGAAGAGTTCGTAGGATCACCTTCGGACCGTCCGATGAAGTGACGATCAGCTCGACGCCCGCTTTCTCCAAGGCCGCGTGAATGTCGGCGGGCGGCAGTTGATCGGTGATGACCGTATCAATTGCGTCGAGCACACACAATTGACTGATCGATTGACGGCCAAACTTCGTGTGATCCACACACAATATGACACGGCGCGCCGCCTGCATCATGGCCCGCTGAATCTCAATCAGCAGTCCGTGTGAATTGGTCACCACTTCGGTGGTAATGCCCCCGCAACTCATGATCGCCACGTCCGCGTAAACCTGGGCGAAGGACGAAACGGCCATCGGGCCCACCAACACACCGAGCCGCGGATAGATAACGCCACCCGTGACCATCACCTCGGTTCTCGCTGACGAGGAAAATGCATTCGCCACGGGCAGCGAATTGGTGATCAAATGGGGACTCTTTGCCTCGAGATGGCGAGCGACGTGAAAGCAGGTCGTCCCAGCATCCACGATCAAGGTCTGATTCGGAAGAATCAGATCTGCGCAAGCCTGCCCAATGGCTTCCTTCTCCGCCAATTGCTGGGTGTCACGAGCAGAAAAGGTGAACTCATCCGATTTTGGATTCACCAACCGGGCTCCGCCATGAGTGCGACGAACCACTCCCCTGCTCTCCAAAATGTCCAAATCCCTACGAACCGTGGAAACCGAAGCGTCGGCAAGCTCAGAAAGCTCATCCAACGAAGCAAATTCAACTTTCGCAAGGTATTCCTCAAACCGCTGTTGGCGTTCTTCGGATTGCATTGTATGTCACGAATGTGGTATATTTTGGACGATTCTGCAAGAAATTGTTTGACTCATTTCCAATATCTGGCGATAACCACAGAAATGTCTCAGGCAATGCAATCGCCTCCGCACCGAGCTCTAGTCGAGCACCTTGTACGACAGTCGGTCTACTCGCGCCTCGGCAAAGCGATGCCCCGCACGGCATCGGCCCCAAATCCGCTGGTGGTAAACATTAGTGCGCGACATTGCCATCTGACACCGGAGGCAGTAGAGGCTTTGTTTGGCGCTGCTCACACGCTGCAAGTCCATAAATGGCTGTATCAGGAAGGCCAATTCGCCGCGAAAGAAGTCGTCACTCTCATCGGACCCCGCAGTCGGGTAATTTCAAACCTGCGCATCCTCGGCCCTTGCCGAAGTCTTAATCAGATTGAAATAGCCTACACGGACGCCATCGCCCTGGGTTTCGACATCCCGCTGCGCGCCTCGGGTAACATCGCGGACACACCCGGATGCATGTTGATGGGTCCGGCCGGCTTCTTTGAGATGCCTCAGGGGGTAATCCGGGCCGCACGCCACGTTCACATGCACCCGACGGATGCCGCGTTCTACGGCGTGAAACTCGGTCAGATGATGCATCTTAAAATCGGCGGCCCCTGCGCCGTTTCGCTTGATCAAATGCGCGTCCGTATTGATCCCAGCTTCAAACTTGAGGTTCACATCGACACGGACGAGGGCAACGCCTGCAACCTTCTTCCCGAGACTCCGTGTGAATTAGTCCAATAGACCCACTCTGATACCTGGACCCAGACACCCACTCTCCGCCTCTCAATTTTTGGCACTCGATTCTCAAACAATTCTCAACAAACAACACGCAACTGAACTATGAGCGAAGCAATCGGCATGATCGAAACAAAGGGCTACACCGGAAGCATCGAAGCCACCGATGCCATGGCCAAGGCTGCAAACATCACCATCACCAAAACCATCTCCATCGGGGGGGGGCTCATCACCGTCATCTGCAAGGGGGATGTGGCGAGCGTGAAGGCCGCGGTGGACGCCGGCTCGAAGGCCGCCGGTCAGGTCGGCGAACTCGTCGCCAGCCATGTTATCGCCCGCCCACATGACGATCTCGGCAAGATATTTTTTGGCGACGCAGCTCCCATAGCCCGGAAATAGCCTCCTCCTCTTTCAACCTTTAATCATTAACTATTACTATGGCTCAACAAGCAATTGGCATGATCGAATGCAAGGGGCTTTGCGCACTGTTCGAGGCGGTGGACGCCGCGCTCAAGGCCGCGAATGTCTCCTTCACCGGCTGGGAAAAGATCGGCTCCGGCTACGTCACCGCGTTTTTTCGTGGAGATGTGGCGAGTGTGAAGGCTGCCATTGACGCCGGTGCCGCAGCGGCGGCGCAGGTCGGATCAGTGGTAAGCGTGCAGGTGATCCCCCGCCCCCACGACGGCCTCTCTGTTCTCGGCAAGTGGTTGCAGTAGTCGGGGAAGCCGCGAAGCCGAAGCCCGAAGCGGTGACCGCCTGGGGCAAACCGAAGCCGCCCATCCGTCGGCCTCCCAGTTTCGGCGCGCGGAAACCCGCTTCGCTGTAATGAAGATACTCGTCGCCAACCTCGGCTCGACCTCGCTCAAGTGGCGCTTGTTCGATTTTTCGAACTCCGCCGAGACACTGCTCCACAAGGGCGGCTTTGAGCGAGTCACCGACTATCCGCAGGCGATCGCGGGATGTCTCGCGGAACTGAAAAACGCTGGGGCAATCAACGACGAACAGGATCTCGCCGCGGTCGGTTTCAAAACTGTCATTGCGAAGGGAATCACTGGCTGTGTGCGAATCGACGACCGGGTGCTCGCGGCGATGGAAGCCTATAACGGGCTCGCACCAGCGCATAATCCACCTTATATAACCGGCATCCGCCTGTTCGCTCAACGCGTTCCCGGCGTGCCCCTCATCGCGTTGTTCGAGACGGCGTTCTATCAGTTTGCACCTGAAGCAATGATGCGTTACGCCGTTCCTGATTCGTGGGTTGACATCGGCGTGCGGCGTTGGGGTTTTCACGGCGCGAGCCACAAATTCATCGCAGAGCGATCCGCACAACTCCTCGGACGAGCCGATGTCGCTGCCCGGACCGAAAGCCTCTACGTCAATGGAGGGGCTTCCCCTGCGGAAAACCCGCCCCTACGGGTGATCTCCTGTCACCTGGGCGGCAGCTCTAGTATCAGCGGAATCCGCAATGGCATTGCAATTGGAAACAGTCTCGGCATGAGCCCGCAATCGGGTCTGCCCCACAACAACCGCGTGGGGGATCTCGATGCCGAAGCTCTACCTTATGCGGTCAAAACCCTCGGAATCACACTCGACGAAGCACAACGGCAGTTTGCCAAGGAAGGTGGGTTGAAAGGTCTCAGCGGTGGTCTTTCCAACGACATTCGGGACATTCAGGTGGCCGCAGCGCAAGGGAATGCGAAGGCGAAGCTCGCAATCGACGTCTTTGTGAGCGAGGCGCGCCGCTGGATCGGGGGCTACTTCTTCCAACTCAACGGTGCCGACGCTATCGTCTTCACGGCCGGCATCGGTGAAAACCGAGCAGAACTTCGCGCGGCTATCTGCGCTAATCTTGACCAACTTGGCATCGTGCTCGATCCCGAGGCAAATCAGGCCGCCCGCGCTACCGAAGCCGTCATCAGCGCCCGGAACTCGGGCGTCCGGGTGTTTGTGATCCCAACCAACGAGGAATTGGTCGTCGCCCGCGAGGCGAAACGGCTCCTTGAAGTGAACTAGTTTCGCATGAACCCCAATCAACTTAAGTCTGGAGCAACTCCTACTATTGAATTTGGCGCCCGAGGCGCGGAGTCACTCCGTCTGAATCGTGTAACTCCAAATCTTGTAAATGGCCATTCAAACGCGGCCACAGTCCTTCTTTTAACCATCAACTAACAACCTACAACACACTTATGTCACAACCTGCAATAGGAATGATTGAAACACGCGGTCTCGTCGCCCTTGTCGAGGGTACGGACGCCATGCTCAAGGCGGCCAACGTGGAACTCGCCGGTCCGATGATCCAGGTCGGAAACGCACTTGTCACCGCCGTCGTTTTTGGCGATGTCGCGGCAGTCAAGGCCGCCACGGACGCCGGCGCCCAGGCCATCAAGGCGATCAAAGGCGAGATCGTCAGCGTGCATGTAATCGCCCGTCCGCATGAGGATGTCGATTCCGTGCTGCCGAAGAAGAAATTATAGGCGTTTGCGCGGATCAGGGGTCGATCGTGCTCTGCAGTGTTCGGTGCAGCGCATTTTCGGGTGTCCCGTTCTGCAACACCAAACTATAGCGCCATCATGTTTCTCGCTCGTGTCGAAGGCTCTGTCGTCTCAACGAAGAAGGAGGCCAGCATGAACGGCCGCAAACTGCTCCTCCTGCGGCCACAACTGGTGGACGAGAAGGATCCGACGAAGTTTCGCCCCGGTGCAAATACGATTGTCGCTGTCGACACCCTGGGTGCCGGCATCGGCGAATTGGTGATGTTTTGCCAGGGCAGCAGCGCCCGTCTCGCCGTTGGCATGAAGGAGGCGCCGATTGATGCCGTTATCATCGGCATCGTCGATTCGGTGGAAGTGCTCGGGAAACAAATCTTCAATGCCAGGCAATAAATAGCCCGCAGTCAAAATGCTGAACTTAGATGCAAGCATGGAGTTCGATCCCCGGGGCCTGACCCCGCCCGGTGGTCAGCCTTCGGCAATTCCTGTATCGCCCTTCGGCCTGGGTTCAATTCTTGGATTTTGCTATATGGATTTCTTACTATGATCGCCGTCAACGAACTATTGATCCGAGACATCGTTTCGGAAGTATTGGGCCGCCTGGGCGGCCTCCCGGCACCTGCGAAGCCGGCGGTCTCAGCCGGGTCCGCCGCCGCGACCTCGCCGTGCGGATGCGGGGGGAAGGGCATCGCAACGAGCGCCCCCGGTTTGCGGGGCAAGTTCGGCGTCTTTGCCGACGCCGTCGAGGCATGCGCCGCGGCGCAGGAATCCTTCGTGCAGCTCCAACAGATGGGTGTCGCGGCGCGGGTCAAAATTGTCGAGATCGTCAAAGCCATGGCGGAGGCCAACGCCGAGGTCTGGGGCAGACTCGAACTCGACGAAACCCGTATCGGACGTCTCGACCACAAGATCGAGAAACTAAAGATTATTCGACTCGTCCCGGGCGTGGAATGGCTCCGCCCGGATGCCCGCAGTGGCGATCATGGAATCACTCTGGAGGAATATACGCCGTTCGGAGTGATCGGTGCCGTCACGCCGAGCACGCACTCGATACCGACACTGAGCGGAAACATCGTCAACATCATCGCGGCAGGCAATGCGGTGGTGTTTAACCCTCATCCCAGCGCGGCGCGATGCGCTGCGGTCGCGATCCGCGCCTACAACGAGGCCATCTATCGTGAGATCGGCATCGAAAATATCGCCACGATCATTGAGAAGCCCTCGATGGAAAGCTTCTCATCCATCTGCAAACACGACGCCGTGCGACTCCTGCTGGTCACCGGCGGACCCGGTGTGGTGAAGGCTGCGATGGAAACCGGCAAGCGGGCGGTCTGCGCCGGACCTGGAAATCCTCCGGTCTACGTCGATGACACCGCCTGTATGAAGCGTGCAGCCAAGGCGATCATTCAGGGTGCGAGTTACGACAACAATCTGCTCTGCATCGGTGAGAAGGAGGTTTTTGCGTTGGATAACATTGCGGACAAATTGATGTCGCAAATGCAACAGAACGGAGGAGTTAAGCTAACGACTGTTCAGCTCGAGGCTCTGACCAAGGCTGCGTTCACGTTTACAGCAGGCCAGGGTGGTGGGTGTGGACATGCCGCGGTGAACAGGGATTTCATCGGGAAGGATCCGAGTGTGCTCGCCCGGGCTGCGGGGTTGAACATTCCCGAGGGAACGCAATTGTTGTTTGCAGAAACCGACGCGAACCATCCGTTCGTCGTCGAGGAGCAGATGATGCCGTTCTTGCCGATCACTCGAGTGAAGAGCCTGGAGGAAGGCGTTGCGCAATCGTTGGTGGCCGAGCACGGCTATAAGCATACGGCAATCATCCACTCTCATGATATCGAGGCGATGACAGCCATGGGCCGAGCTCTGGACACGACGTTGTTCATCAAGAATGGGCCCTGCATGGCTGGGCTCGGTTTGGGTGGGGAAGGCTATCTCAGCTTTAGCATCGCAACACCGACGGGCGAAGGGGTGAGCAATCCACGGACATTCACTCGAGTACGCCGGTGCGTCATGGTGGATAATCTCAAGATTTATTGAATCATGCTTCTCGCCCGCGTCGAAGGCAATGTGGTCGCCACCCGCAAGCATCCCAGCTTCGAGGGCTGGCGACTCGTCATTTGCCAACCGATCAACAATGAGGGCGAGCCCGAAGGAACACCGCAGATCGCAATCGATTCCCACGGGGCAGGCCTGCATCAGCGCGTGGTGATATCGAGCGATGGGGGAGCAGCACGGGCGGCGGTGGGCGACCCTAAAAGCCCGGCCCGATGGCTGGTCGTCGGCGTCGTGGATGAGAAGGAGCCGGGGGTGCCCGTATGAAACTCGGCGCAGTCATCGGGCGTGTCACCCTCAGCACAACTGCCGCGGGACTGCAGGGTGCGCGTTGGCTCATCGTTTCACCGTTTACCCGCGAGCATTATCAGCGGGGCGCCGTAACACCCGCTGGCCTCAGTAAGGATCCAAGCCTGATTGTCTACGATGCGCTCGGTGGCGGCATCGGTCAGACGATTGGTTACATCGAGGGACGCGAGGCGGCGCAACCGTTTGAAACACCACCGCCGATTGACGCTATCAATGCGGCGCTGGTAGACGAAATTTACTATAACCCATTCAACAGGTAACCCGATTTTGACCTTCATGAGCACTGTCATTACTGCCAAAGAAATAAATTCGATCATCGCCAAGGGCGGCGATCCCAAGAGCCTGCCCTCCGGCGCGGTTCTCACACCGTCCGCAAGGGATGCGCTTCGCGACTATGCAAATACGCGGCGCGGCGCCGTCACCGCAACCACGCCTTCGTCAACGCCCGGCAAGCAGCTATCCTCGAAGTCCTCGAAGGCTGAGCTCGAGGAGTATTTCAATTCGCCCGAGGCCCTTGCATGGAAGGAACAACTCTGTGACATTGGCCGGCGGCTCTGGCAACGCGAATACGTCGATGGGAATGGTGGCAACATAGCGATCCGAGTGGGAGAGGACATTGCACTCTGCACGCCGACGCTCGTGAGCAAGGGTTTCATGAAGCCGACAGACATGTGTCTGGTCGATTTTGACGGCAATCAACTCGCTGGCACAAAGAGGCGCACGAGTGAAATCCTCATGCATCTTCAGATTATGAAACGGCAGCCCAAAGCCGTAGCCACCTGCCATTGCCATCCGCCTTACAGCACTGGCTTTGCGGTCGCCGGAGTGCTGCCGCCCACGTGCATGATTCCCGAGTTCGAAGTGTTTGCCTCGGTTGCCATCGCCCCCTACAGGACGCCTGGAACTCCGGAGATGGGTCAACTGGTGGGCGATCTCGTGGACAAACACAATACGATCCTGATGGCCAATCACGGCGTTGTTTCCTGGAGCCACAACAATGTCGAGGACGCCTATTTCAAGATGGAGATTCTTGAGGCGTACTGCCGGACGATTTTGGTGACTGCGCAACTTGGCGTGCCCGCCAAGACGATGTCCCCAACGCAGCTTCAAGACCTGCTCAAGATTAAGCAGAGCCTTGGGATTCCCGATCCACGTCACGGCATGAAGGAGTGCGAACTTTGTGACAACGCTGAATGGCGCCCCGGGGTGGCCTGCGCGTTGCCCGCCACGCAGGAGTCGGCCGTCAGCCTGGATGCGGATGCCGAGAAGACGGTTCAGGCAATTACAGATCAGATTCTGGCGCAACTGAAGTAGGCTCGTAAGAGAGCAATATCACGATCACCGTTTTCCTCCCCAGTTAGGATGCAAGCGGGTTCATGGTTGGTCCTTCACGGTTCTATAATATCATACTTATGAAAGTAACGATCATTGGCGGCGGTGGCCGCGTGGGCTCGTGCGCGGCATTCGCGCTACAATGCGGTGGCCTGGTCGCCGAGATGCAGATTCTCGACGCTAACACGGAGTTGGCCGAGGGCGAAGCCCTTGACCTGTTGCATGGCACCGCGTTCTGCGGCGATCAGCGGATCTATTCCGGCGACTATTCACGGGCGGCCGATAGCGACATCTTTCTCATCACGGCCGGCCTTCGCCGTAAACCGGACGAATCCCGACTCGATCTGATTAACCGAAATGTCACACTTTTTCTGGGAATCCTCGACAGCATCAAGGCGGCGGGGTTCCGGAAGGACGCGCAGGTGTTTGTGGTTTCAAACCCGGTAGATATTCTCACCCAACTTGCGGTGAAGCGGTTGGGGCTGCCCTGGCAGCAGGTTTACGGGCTTGGAACGATGCTCGACACGTCGCGTTTCAGCTCGTTCATAGCGGAGGAACTCAAGCTCGCGCCAACCCAAGTAAAGGCTCTCATTCTCGGAGAACACGGCGATTCGATGCTGCCTGTCTGGTCGAGCGCCACCGTCAATGGACTGCCCCTCACCGGTCTGCCGGAGTGTTCACCGTCGTTCCAAAACGCCGTGTTTGAACGCACCAAGGGCAGCGGAGCGGAAGTTATCAAACGGAAGGGCGGTGCAGGTTGGGCTGTCGGCGTGGCCATCCGCGACGTCATTCATGCAGTCCTCCTGAACAAGCAATCCCTGCTCCCTGTTTCGTCTTTGGTGCAGAGCGCCTACGACATCCGCGACATCTGCCTGAGTGTACCGAGTGTCATGGGACGCGCAGGGGTTCTAAAGCATGTGGAGATCAAATTGTGGCCCAAAGAAACCATGGCGTTGCAATCGTCGGCCCGCGCCCTCAAGGACACTCTCGCAAAGGTGAAGGTCTAGGTTGAATAATTGTTAGGTTTCCGACGTTGGATCACGGAAGATAGATTGGAATGAAGTCCCTCGACACCAAGCTCGCCGAAATCCGCTCCAACCCGGGCTCGCGCACATTCATCCTTGCGGACGCCAAGGACGCCGACATGGCCTTTGGCGTCCGGGCACCGGGGCCGCGGAGCTATCTCGCTCGGCGCGGCGCGCGTCCGGCGCAATTTTCCCCGGAGGTGTGGAACCGCGACGAATTTGGAAGCCGCAACCTTCCGGAATTCCTCGACATCATCCGCGAAGTCGCGCAGCAGGGACTGGTGGACATCCTGTTAATGTCCGCGTACGTCAACGAACTGCTCACCATTAAGGAGGGACTCTTTCGAAATTCTCATGTCACACCCGCAGCCCGTGCAAACGACACGACCGACGTCTGGGCGGCGCGGCACGGTTGTTATACCCGAGAACCATCCCAACCTTTTCGGAGCGCCAGCATCGACCACATCCAGTGCGGTGAGATTGAGTGCGATCGTGACGGTGTCGGAAAAAGCAACAACAGCGACGGCTTTCCGGGAGCAAATTTGGGCCTGTACTCGATCACCTTCGTCAATGAATTGGAACAGGACCGCGAGGCTCTCTTGTGGTATAAGGAATTTCGCGAAGAGGCCGAACGGAAACAATTCCGACATTTTCTGGAAGTTTTCGATCCGAACGTGGATTCCGGAATCCCCCGTGAAAAACTCGGCGAGTTCATCAACGACAACATCCTCCGGACCCTGGCGGGCGTGCCACAATCCGGCCGGCCGGATTTCCTCAAGATTGTCTATCACGGCCCTAAAGCCATGGAGGAGCTGGCCCAGTATGATCCCAACCTTGTCGTGGGAATTCTCGGAGGCAGTGCAGGCACCACCTACGATGCTTTTAAGTTAATCCACGATGCGCAGAAGTATGGCGCGCGCGTCGCTCTCTATGGGCGCAAGATCAACAATGCCGAGCACCAGCTTGCCTTCATTGAGATGTTGCGCCTGATTACCGACGGCACGATAACGCCCGAGGAGGCGGTGCGAGCGTACCACGGTGTCTTGCAAGGCAAAGGAATCAGACCGCATCGGACGCTCGACGAGGATCTAAAGATTACGGATCAGGCGATGAGCTACGACGGCAGGGCGGTGCAGCGGACGACGATAGAGCTAAGGAATAATCCAATTGGCGGATCAAAGCCCGCTTCGGTAGAGGTCCCGAATCCAAAACTGGAACCTGCGGTGGATTTGGATTCTGCATTTCCCGGAACGAGCTCTGGCGAGTGGCCGAAGCGAGAGAATGGAGGGCCGGATTTCGAAAGGATGACAGGGGCCCAACGTGTGACCTATCACAAATGGCGCTTGAAGCGCACCTTCGGTTGACCTCACTAGAAGTGCCGCGCAAGCAGTCGACTTGCCCCTACGAGATGGATGGTGAGCACGACCAATACCAACAGAAACGCCAATGATTCGGGATTGCGTTTTTGCCATCCCAGCAGCGATGGCACCCATCCGTGCGCGCATACCACCACGACGACGACGTGAAAGGGGAGCAGGATGCGGGCGTCCAAGACCAATCGCCCCCCCGCAAAATGGACCTCGGCAGCCACCATGGCGACCCACACCACCACAGCACCCGAGAATAGCGTGAGTTGAACCAGTCGATGCGTATGCGTGGTTCGGGAACACCGCCACCAAAGAAGCGCGTATCCTCCTGCAAAGAACAGAATTAATGGCGATATCAGCCATCTCGGCAGAAGGACATCCGGATAGCCCACGCCGTTCCAGAAGGATCCAACCGTCAGAAAATCGCGCTCTCCAGGACCCAGAGAACGAAATGTGGCCACCACCACCTCTCGAACGACCGCTGCGCCAGGAAAATCGTCCCGCAACGTTCCGAGCGCAGGAAGCAGCGGAGGCACGATTCCAGATCCAGGCACCATCGCCGTCGGGGGTGAGGCAATGCCACCATTTGCAACAAAAGCGACCGGCCGTAGTATGGAAAGAACTTGAGCAACACCCACCGCAACCGCAGCCAGCCATGCCCACGTGGTCAAGCGACTGATCAACGCACCAAACCGGCCGCCACCGCTGGTTTGGGTGAACAAATGCGCCCCCAACTCCAGAAGAGCGAGCACGCACACTGCAATAAGTACCAGTACCGGGAGCGGCAACGCGGCAAGCCAGGGATGGTGAATTCTGTGGGAGAATTCGGTCAGTAGTTCCGCCTGACGAAGGTCGAAAAACGGATTTGAAACCAGCCGCGGGAGACAAACCCCAAGTCCCAGTAGCCCCCAAAAGCCGCATATCTCCTTCGCCATCCGCACATCCTTGATCGTCGCTGGAAGCAATGCCCGGAGCGGTTGAGCCAACAGTAGGACAACGGAAAAAGCCGCCGCAGGCATCATCCCGCCGTCGCTATGCAGCAGCAATCCAAGGCCCAAGCCATAAACGCCCCCCAGCCACCAGGGCACCCGGACCCGCTGCAGCAGTAAGCCAATCGCCCCCGCAAGAATCATGGCCGAAAACAGTACGAACGGTTGGGCGGAAAAATTCATCGCCCACCAAGGCAGACCGGGCACCAGCAAAAGGAGAATCGCCGCCCACCCCGTGCGCCCTTCGCCCGGGTGTCCGACAGCCGCCGCCCCCGACAACACCGCCACTCCTAGAGCCGTCAGCAACAAACACAGAAGTCTTCGCCAGAACAGGTACTTCGCCGCCGAGCCCGTGTCCCCGATCCATCCGGTCCAGCGCCACCACGCTCCACCCAGCGAAGTCCGGGTTTCCGGACGCAACTCCGCCACGGGCGCTTCAAGGCCCGGCTCCGGCTTGCCAGCGAGATCCTGCATCGTTAGCTTCTGTTCCGGATGCAATAACCGCCGCTGAATCGCGGACTGATTGTACAACGAAGTAACGCCTCCCGGCCCGTTCAAGTCCGAAATCTCCGAATCAAAGCTTTGTAATGTCTCAAGTTCATCCGCGCCGGACATCGCCGGGGTCAATACGGCATTCCCAAGCCCGAGCGCCAGCCACAGACAACTGGCCCCAGCCGCCGTCCGCACCGCGAGAATCTCCGGTCGAGGCAGCGCTGGCTCTATCCATGGAAATACCGCAATTCCGATCGCGAGCAGGATTGCGGCGAACCCCAGCCAAGCGGTCAGCCCACCCATCCCAGAAAATCGGCCAAGGGCAGTCAACACGTCCTGACGGCTGCCCGCCGGCGTTGAATCTTGGGTGACAAACCGCCCGTGGGGAATGCACACATTGACTACGTTGGTTGGCTGACCCGTTTGCGGCTCCGTCGTGTGAGCAAATACCCCCAACGCCGGCTCTCTTACCGCATTGAAGGATTCGCTCGTGATGACATGGCACCGGAGCGCCACCAACCCCGGCGCGTCCGCCTCAACCTTCAGTTGCCAACGGGCCGAAGCTGCCTCCTCCACGCTGGATTTGCCCGTCCGGACAAGTTCCAACAGATCGCCATTCTTCAAGTCCGTCGAGCCGTCAAATTTGAAACTTGGAGCCCTCCCTTCCAAGCTCAGTTGGGCAGACCAAATGCGAGCCTTCCCATTGAGACTTCCACCGCGGCCGGCCGGTGAATGCAAGTCCAGATAAAACCCAACCCGGGTCGCCTTCGAGAACCCACTCTTCCATCCTGGCCAAGCCTCGAGATCCATCTTCAACACCGTCTTGCCATCGTCGCTTCGTACCTGCTCAAACGGTACTGAAACCAGACGACTGTGCTGTGACAGGAACGCACGGCTCCCCGGACTCCAATACTCCAACCGATGGGTTTCGAACGTCGGGGCGGGCATCCCCAACAGCCAATGAAGCGTACCAAAATAGGCAGCTCCCCCAAAGACCGCGAGCGCAACCACCCACACCCACTGCCCTCGCCACCACCGGCTCGCAGAAATGTCCCCGGACTCCCGGGAAGCCCGACGACTGTGTCGTTTCTTTAAAGGCACATGTGTCGATACTCAACTCCATCGGCAAACTCAATTCTTGAAAGAACCGAAATTCATTTTAACAGCAGGTCTGATTTGAAACAAATCCACGAGTTTCGTGTATTGATGATGGATGAAACTGATGTTCTGCCTGGCAGCGTGGCTTTTACTATTGGTCGTTTGCTGGCCGTTGGCACTGGCGGCCCTGGTTCTCTAGCCGATTGTTTGGCTTCTACTACTGCCGTTCCGGGTGGTTGGGGCGGTGGTCAGCGGTGGTTTGGCTCTTCTCAAGGCCATCTTTTTGCTTCCGGCGCGCCTCCTCGGCGGTGGAAAGCACTAATCCATGGATTGTCGGCAAACCTCAATCCTGGGATTCAGAAAGAAACGCTCAGCAAGAAGTCCGCAAACATTTTGGACCTGGAGTTCGGTCACAGTTTTTTTTCTTGGCGCTACTCGACTCGCGCCGGGGGCCGAATCCCCGTCCCTGCAATTCCTGTCAACGAATCACCCAACTCCAACCGGCGTCGCTGCGTGGCGGCTTGAAGGCGAGTCACTACATCCGCACGCTGCGAAGCAACGTTTCGTGTTTCACTCGGATCGGACTCCAAGTCGTATAGCTCCAACCCAACCTTCAATTCTTCATACTTGGCCGGGTTGCCACCCCGTCCGCCGTCGCGCCCCGCCAGTGTTCGCGATTTGTGTGGAAAGAGGAGTTTCCACCGACCCGACCGCATCGCCTGTAGTTCACCGGTATTATAGTAAAACAGGTACTCGGAGTGTGCCGATTTTGCACCAACCTTTGCCGATACCACAGACCACGCATCACGGCCGTCGATGACGAGGGGCCCCATCGGCGCATTCGCTCTGCATGCAATTGTCGGATAAAGATCGATCGTCATCATCGGGGTAGCACACTCTCTTCCCTCAGGGATCTTTCCAGGCCAACTCATGATGCACGGAACTCGCACCCCCCCCTCGAACACCGTCCCCTTGCCTTCGCGATACTTTCCCGCACTCCCCGCATGGTCTCCATAACTCAACCACGGCCCATTGTCCGAGGTAAAGATAACCCAGGTATCCTTTTCTAACTTGGCATCGTGCACCGCCGATAGAACTTGGCCAACCGACCAATCGAGTTCTTCAATGACGTCTGCGAATAACCCGTGCGGGGAGCGGCCTGCGAAGTCACTGCTGGCAAACAGCGGGACATGCGGCATGGAATGGGCCAGATAGAGGAAAAACGGCCGATCCGCGTTGTTGCGAACAAATGCGACCGCTCGTTCGGTGTACCGGCGCGTTAAAAGCCGCTGGTCCGGCATCAGTTCGATCACCTCCCGACCTTCGATGAGTGGCAAAGGCGGGTAAGCACCCGGCATCGCCTCGGGATGATTCGGCCACATGTCATTCGAGTACGGGAGGCCAAAATATTCATCGAATCCGTACGCAGTCGGCAAATGCGGAGCGCGTTGACCGAGATGCCATTTTCCGAACATGGCGGTTGCGTAACCCGCCGCCTTGAGTGAGCGAGCAAGCGTCCACTCGTTGGTATTCATCGCAATCTTGGAGTTCGGACTCAGAGCGCCGTGGATTCCGATTCGATTCGCGTAACAACCGGTCAGCAGCGAAGCACGGGACGCGGAGCAGACGGGTTGCGACACGTAAAAACTCGTGAATCGAGTGCCCGCTCGAGCGAGCCGATCGATATTCGGTGTTCGAACATTTTTTGCACCAAAGCATCCGACGTCGGCATACGCCAAATCATCACAAAAGATTAGAACGATATTCGGTGGGCGCCGCGGAGTTCTTGCGGCGGCCGAAAACGGCAGCGACAGCGTTAGAAGAAGCGCCCCCGCGACCGAGCGCTGCAGGACGAGCCGGCAACAAAGTCCAAACCGGGCGATGTTAAAAAGAGCCGAGCAGGAGATCACGCCAACAAGGATGATTTTCGAAAGGCTGTCTAGGCAACAAGGAATCCGCATTTTTGACACCCCACGCTAGACTATTCCGAGGAATTGGCGGCAGGGGGAAACTTCTGCATCCGGGAAACGGCTGTCGTCACGCGGGCCTTGGGATCCATTGCCAACTCAGGACTTTCGGTGACTTTGAACATTGCACATCCTCCGATCATTCTGCATCGTCTCGATCCATGAAGGTTACCTTTTACGGTGCCGCCCGCACCACGACGGGTTCTCAGTATCTAATTGAAGTGAACGGGCAACGCATTCTGATGGAGTGCGGATTGTATCAGGGCCGGCGCGAAGAGTCCCTCGAGCGTAACCGGAACTTTGCATTCGATCCAAAAACGATCGATGTGGCGGTAGTGAGCCATGCCCACATTGATCACGTGGGGAACTTTCCAAATCTTTATAGACAAGGATTTCGGTCCAACATTTTCTGCACCTTTGCCACCCGAGACCTCTCTGCCCTTATGCTCGCCGATTCCGCGGAAATCCAACGGGCGGATTGCGAATTCATCTCCAAACAGAGAGCCAAGAAGGGGCTCCCACCGGTCGAGCCCCTATACGATGCCCATGACGCCCACAAAGTGTCGGAACTATTCGTCACCATCAGCTATGACCGCCCGATGCTGATCGCCCCGGGCGTGAAGGTAACGTTCGTGGATGCCGGCCATATTCTAGGTGCCGCGCAAGTAATCCTCGATGTTGATGAAAATGGCAGGAAATTTCGCTACCTGTTCAGCGGTGATGTTGGCCGCCCCAACCAGGATGTTCTCCGGGATCCCGTACCCGTCGAAAACGTCGATTTTCTCCAGATGGAAAGCACCTACGGCGATCGCGAGCACCATGATCCGGTCGACGCCCGCGGCGACCTATGCCGCCTGATTTCCGAGACAATAAAGCGGGGTGGCAATGTGGTTATTCCCGCATTCGCCGTCGGACGAACTCAGCAGCTTGTCTATGAGCTCCATCAACTGACGGATGAAGGCAAATTGGACCGTGTGCCAATCTTTGTAGACAGTCCGCTGGCCGTAAATGCCACGGAAATATTCCGCCTCCACCCGGAGTGCTTTGACGAGCAGACCTACGAATATCTCCACAATAAGGGGAACCCTTTCGGGATGGAGAATCTCACTTACATCCGGGATGTCGCGTACTCCAAGAAGCTCAATGAACTCAAGGATCCCTGCATCATCATCAGTGCATCGGGAATGGCTGAAGCCGGCCGGATCCGGCACCACTTGATCAATCACGGAAAATGCCCGAAAAACCTGATTCTATTTGTTGGTTTCTGCGCAGAACACACGCTGGGAGCGCATATTCTCTCCGGGGCTAAGGTCGTCAATATTTTCGGAGAACTGCACGAGATTAACGCGCAAGTCGCTCGAATCGATGCATTCTCAGGCCACGCGGGAAAATCCGAATTGATTCAGTACGTAAAGGCGATCACGGGCAATATCCGCAAGATCACCGTGGTGCACGGAGACGAACCGTCCGCGCTCGCCTGGGGTGATACCCTTCGGAAGATAAAACCAAATGCCGAGGTCATTGTTCCCGTTCGCGGGCAGTCCGTTGAATTTTAGCGCCTCAAGAACGGCGAATTGTTTGCCACCACAGTGGGGCCTTCCACGACTCTTTCACTCTTCGCCGATATCGGCGGAACGGGTTCGCATGCCCCTCGTTCTCTTTAGCGCTTCTTTGCGACACTTTCCACGCGCTCAAGGCACCAATTCCCCCTGCTCATCCAGTTCCGGAAACCAGCGTCGCGCTAACGCCGCCTTTCCAATGGCCGTTTTCGGACAGCGACGCACTAACGTCTTGTAAAATCGGTCCGCAGCCTTGGGATCACGGTACTTCAGCCACGAACCACTTTCAGAGAGGAACCTCGCTGCCTCCCCGGAGTTGTCCGGCAGGAGCCCGGAGGCCTCCAAGGCAAGATCCGCCCCCGTATAACGGTAGTGGAAACGGGTATCGGGATTCGCAGGTTCTCGGGTCGCCCGGCGTTGCTCCTCCACACTCGCGCGGTTGATTCGTGGCAAGCCGTTCGTCCATTCGACGCGATCTCTACGACTCCGCTCGGGGCTCACACGACCCGCAAGGGTGATCCCTTCCTCAAATTGCCCCCCGTAAATTGAATAGTCCGGCTCCAACTCGGTACCCATCAACTCGAGTCCTTCCCATTGCGCAATCCGGGCGGCAGCCATCAAGGCGCGAGCTCGCTCGAGCGCCGAGAGCCGCGGATCGCGACCGCGCTTCAGTGTCGTCCCATAGACCCCAAGTCGGGATTTCAGTTCCTCCGGTAGAAAGACACGCGCCTCCGCGTATCGGCCAGCACGAATGAGTCGCCGCGCCAGCAGATGACGAACGTGCCCCGCCAGCTCGGCTCGGCCCTGCGCCACCCCCGCCGGCGACTCATCGGTTGCCTTCCGTATCGCAACGGGTGTTGGCCAGCGTCTTCGGACATATTCGTGGAGTTCAGCTAAAGTCAGCACCCGTTCCGAAACCCATGCCGCGTCATCCCAAAACCCAGCCCGCAGAAACGTATCGAGACTGTCAACATAATCACCGCGCGCCAGTTTCAACGTGGCAAGTTCTCCAAGAATCTGGTTTCCGGCGCCGTCATCGATTTTCTGGTTGCGTTCCCGTTCGAACGGATACTGCCATCCGGAGTATACATTAGGCGCCATCCCCTCTTCGGAACGGCGGGCGCCATTCACCGGAAATTTTAGCGTTAGGGAGGCGAGTAATTGGGCGGCCTGGTCCACCTTCCCCTCCCGGAGATAGAGCTTTGCACGAAGCCACTGGGCAGCCGGTTTGAATCCGGCCATCGACAACCACTCTTTCGCCGCCGTGAATTCACCGGACTGGTACGCCAGCAGGGCCAGCTGTTCAGCCGCCTCAACATCGCGGGCTCCTGCGGCTCGGAGCATTTCGAGCCACTTCGCGCCATCCGCGTTCTGCCTCATCGCCTCCGCTGGGTCGTATTCGACCCGTTGTTCGGCGATCATCAACGCTGTGATCAATCGCCTCCCGCGCGGATCCGCAGCGAACCCTTTCACTGTGCGTTCACCTTCCGCCCAGGCCTTTCGCGCCAGCCAACGCAACGAAGCGCATGCCGATGAATCTCTCGCCGCGAATTGCTCGAGATATAGATCGCAGGCCGGTAGCAATGGCCCGGCTTCATAATGTGTCTTCGCCTCCCGCCCAAGGCTGTCCACCGCCAGATGCAACGAATCAGCAAAACCCTGATGCGCGAGCGCGCGAACCTCTTGAAATCGCCCCCGCGCACGGAGGACATCGGTCGTTTCGGCAGCACGCCCCAGCATATAGGCAGCCCAAGTCGATTTGAATCGCCTTGCACCGGGTGGGAGCGCCAGTACTTCCTCCCACGCCGCCTTCGCCCCCCGAACGTCGCCTCCATACCAGGCGACGGCCCCACGAAAATAGCCTGCGAACTCCGCGGGTAATTCCCTTACCGGCTTCAACTGTTCAATTGCACGCCGCCAACCGGACTGCCGAGCGTCCCAGCCTTCTCCATAGGGCTCTTCCTCGATCTTCCGGATGAGCCGCTCGAGCTTGCGTCGCACTGTCTCGTAGCGGCTCACTATAGAATGCGCGTCGGAAACTCCAGCCAGCGCTGCCCTTAGATCCTCAAGATCTACCCCGGCGGCGTCCGTTGTGAAACCCCGGGTTGTCCCGGTGTCTCGGGCACGATATGCAGTCGTGATAAGATGCATCCGTTGAAGTTCGTCACGGAAATCGACTTGTGGCGCCAACAGGAGCACCGAGTCACCGCCGTCGAGAAAACGGTTCGGAAAATCCGGGCCACACGCCAGCGCCGCCTCAATAACCATTACCGTCAGTACCCGTCGCAACCACCGATCATTCTGTCTCCAGTTCAATCTGCACCTCTCTTTCTTCCGTTAGCCGTAACCAGCCGGCAACCCGACGTTCGCCCGGCCGAAGTTGCACCAAACCCGACCGAAGATTCAGCGTATCCGCTGATTCACCCACCGATTCAAATCCTGCAAGCGCATCGCGCGCTTCCAACTGGGCTCCCTTCCATGATAATTTTGCCGTGACGGGTCCTAGATAATTGGCCGCACCGTCGTTGCAGACAAAAACCTCGGTCACGTTCGGTTTTGACCGCCTCGTCTCCCAGCGCAAGACGGGTGTTGGAAATTCGCCGTTCATTACCGTTTCCAGCGTCGGCCACCGCCAGTTACGCTCGTCCCGGGCGGTCGGGAAACGATACCAAAGGATTCCGGTCAAACCCGATGGCGGCCGCGACGTCCAGTCCCGGACCAGACCGACGATGGACGCCGGATCGGTCGACACGACCCTCAATTGTGCGCCCTCAGGCCAGGCGGACTTGGGACCCTCGGCGGACAAACCGAGAAAGTTCCCGCGGACATCGAATGCCACGAGATAACCATACGTGGGCAGTGCCACACGAAACGGCACCCCAAGCCGACTCGCTGTCGCTACCGCTCTCCGAGCAGCGTCCGGATCACAAAGAATGAATGGGGCACTGATAGTACGCGGCCGCTCCAGCGAGTGCACCTGGAGGACATAGCCCTCGGTGGCACGCGCCAGCGATTGGAACTCACGTCGCTTCAGCCAAGCAGGCAGGGCTGTGATGGTGAGGGGAGTTCGACCGAGCCGTGGACGTAGCTGCTCCAGCCATCGCCGATACCCCTCGAGACGGTTCTCGGCACAATCAAAATCGATTTGAAATTCCGCTAAATCCAACCGATTGGATACCGCCTGAGAAAGCATCCCTTGGACCAGATCGTCGAGGACCGCCGCCCCGGCTTTGTTCGTTGCGAACGTCCCGGAGTATCCTCCAATTCGTAGGCAGAGCCCAATCGGCCTGTCGAGCTTTCGCAACAAAGCATGATCGATCGGAACACGAATGACCCGGGGACCATCTCGCTTCCAGGCGACTTCTGCGCCCAGCACAACAAGTCCAGCCATCTTCGGTCCGTGATCGATCAATGCGTCTTGCACTGAGGCGGTCCAGTCGCGTTGCCATACATAGGCCTGTTGCGGCAAGGGGCTCGTCCTGACACCCGGATCGCCGGAACTCTGTGACTGGAAAAACCTCCATGCCACGGCAAATCCGAGGAGGGCAATAAGTCCCAAGATCCCGGGTCGGACCCCGTAGGCGATCGAATGTTTGCCGAGGGCGGTTGAGGATGGCGCGATAGGGCGGCATCCGGGCCGGCAAGTCCAATTCACCCAGGCTTGTGAAATATGTTTCAAGCCCTTTCAGTCTTCGGGACCGCTCCCAGACAGCAAGCTTCCGTGAAAGATGTTATTCACTGATGCGACGGAGGGTGAAATGGAGCTCAGCGGCGAAAGGCTGCCCCGCATTCCGCCTGCGGTTGCGGATTGATCGACACCCGAATCCCGCTAGGCTAACGGCCCTTGAACGATGATCTTGAAAAGGCTTTCCGAAAGGTGTTCGGTCTGTTCCTCCTCACCCTCTTTGCCTATGTGACGGTCTTCGGTGCGTGCCAGGCCTATCGGAGGCGGAACGGCGCCTGGACGATCACCTTTGACCGAGGGTTGGACGGAACCCCGGTGCTCCGGGTCGAACAGCCCAAGCTCCTGGCAGCCGGCGCCGTGAGTCTATCTTTCCCGGGAGAAGCTCTCAAACGGACAGATTTGCCGATCACAGCGGTTTTCAATTATCCCATCACCAATGCGATGCCCTTCGGTCCCGTGATCTTTGTGGATACATCCCAGCTACCGGGAGTCGTCACGCTGAATGTGTTCGGGCACGCAGTGGAGATTTTTCCGAGAACTTTGCGTCTCGATTTTCAGGAAATTCCCTGGAACCCAGGGACCAACATCATCGTCGCCGCTAGTGCGAAGCCGCCAGCGGAAAAATTGAATCAACATGATCAACAGTGGAAGGGCCGGTAGAGGTGACTGTCATTGGTCTCACGAAGAATTGATTTTGCGGATTATTCTGCCATGACCCTGCGGGCCGCGATCCAAGCCGGTACAACGGTGCTCTCCGCAGCCGGCGTCGAATCCCCAGCCCTGAACGCCGAGGAACTGGTCGCCTCTACGGTTGGTCGCCGGCGACTCCAGGTTCTGTTGCAGCTGGACGAAACCCTCGACGCGGGACAGATCAACCGATTGGAGTCGCTCATCGAAAGACGGGCTCGACGCGAGCCACTGCAACACATGCTTGGCACGGTTGCATTTCTGGAACACGAAATGCGCGTCACTCCGGATGTCCTGATCCCGCGCCCGGAAACCGAATGCCTCGCCCGCGAAGCCTTGCAACTGCTAGATCGAACGTACGTCCCACACCCGATCGTCCTCGACTTCGGAACCGGCTCGGGCTGTCTGGCCATCAGCATTGCCAGCGGGTTTCGAGGCAGTCTCGTCCATGCGCTCGACATCTCATCGCCCGCTCTCGAAGTGGCAAGAGGCAACGCGGAACGCAATGGGGTGGCCGACCGCGTTCGGTTCCATCAGGGGGATGGATTTGCGGCGTTGCACGACGTGGCAACGCCTGGACACTCGCTCCTCCAATTCAACTTGATTGTCTCGAATCCACCCTACGTTCCGTCCGCAGAGATCAGCTCGCTCGACCCGGAGGTTCGCAACTACGATCCCCGTGCAGCGTTGGATGGCGGGCCCGACGGCTTGAAGTTCTACCGACTTCTTTCCACAGAGGCACCCGGATGGCTAAAACCCGGCGGATGGCTCGCAATGGAGTTTGGGGACGGCCAGACGTATGACCTAACCGCAATTTTCACGGTGAATAACTGGACGGAGCTGCGGGTGGAGAAAGACTTGAGCGGGCGGGATCGAATCCTCATCGTTCGCTTGCCCGGGGGTTCGTAAGCGATAACGGGCGGCCATTGCAGACGGGGCGCGAATCCACGCGCCCAATGCACGCACCGCCCGCAACAACAGCCCGGATACACCGCCCTTATGCGGTGCGGAAGTTTCACAATGGACAGTTTTCTTATCCACGGTGGTTTGCCGCTTCACGGCGATGTGCAGATCGGCGGCTCAAAAAATGCCGTGCTGCCAATCATGGCCGCAACCCTTCTAACCGCGGAGACATGCGTCATCCACCGGGTCCCGGATTTAAGTGATGTTCGGTTCATGGCGAGGATTTTGGAATCGCTTGGGGCCGAGGTCCGTTTCGAAGGCGGCACCCTCACCATCCGGGCTGCAGCAATCCAGGGGTTTGGTGACTACGAACTGATCCGCAAAATGCGGGGTTCAATTTGCATCCTCGGTCCACTCGTCGCCCGCCTGCAGACCGCAACGGTTTCGCTGCCCGGCGGCTGCGTTATCGGCACCCGACCCATCGACCTCCACCTAAAGGGACTCGCTGCGCTCGGTGCCAAACTGACCATCGACAGCGGCTATGTCCGAGCCGAATCCCCCCGGCTGAATGGCGCAATCGTTTTCCTCGGAGGCCGGGCAGGCCCCACCGTCTTAGGTACAGCTAATATCCTGATGGCCGCCACTCTCGCGGATGGCGTGACGGTTATCGAAAGCGCCGCTTGCGAGCCGGAGGTTGTCGATCTGGCCAATTTTTTGAGCTCGATGGGAGCGAAGATTTCGGGCATCGGCAGCCCCACCCTTACTGTCACGGGGGTCCGGGAACTCCATGGCACCGATCACGAGGTGATCGGCGACCGCATCGAGGCAGGGACGTTTGCAGCGGCAGCGGCAGCGACCGGTGGCGAGGTCGTCCTCCACGGAGCCCGCCCCGAACACCTCACCGCCGTGCTCGACAAACTCCACGAGGCGGGCGTCCGCACCGAACGTACCCAGGGAGCCCTCACCATCAAAGCGGGTCGGACCCTCAGGCCCGTGGACATCACAACCATGCCCTACCCGGGTTTCCCCACCGATATGCAGGCACAGCTGATGACGTTGATGTGCCTCGCACCTGGCACCAGCGTCATCACAGAGCGGATCTTCGAATCGCGGTTCATGCATGCGGCAGAGTTGATGAGATTGGGAGCTGACATTTCGATCGAAGGGCCCAGCGCTATTGTAAAGGGTGGACGCCCGATAAGCGGAGCTCCCGTCATGGCCAGTGATCTGCGGGCCAGCGCAGCTCTCGTGATCGCCGGACTCGCAGGACGAGGTGACACCCGGGTAAATCGCATCTACCATCTTGATCGAGGCTACGAGAAGATGGAGGAAAAGCTCCGGCGGCTTGGGGCCAAAATTGAAAGGGTTGACGGCGAATGAGCAAAATCATCGGTATTCTCATATTGGTGGCGTTCCTTTGGGCCTTTATGAAGTTCCGGGCCCTCTACACTCAGGTGCGACGGGACACCGAAGGTCCTAGCAAGGAAGAACGGGCCGCCCAGGAGGCTGTTGCCGCCAATGCCCTGCCCGCCCTTCCGACGCCACAACTGGAAGCGTCTCTGCAGCAGGCAGTGACCGGTGGATCCACCGCCTTGAAAATCTGGCTGGACAAGTATGGTCAGTACGCGCCGGAATCCCGCCGCTCGGCCATCGAACTCGATTACGCTCAAATGCTGGTCCGCAGCAATCCCATGGAGGCCAAACGGGTCTTTCAATCCGCGAAAGCTCGATCGGGAGCCGACCCATTGCTATCCGACCGCATCAAAAAAATGGAGAAGACATTCCAATAAGTAAGGGGTCGGTCAATAGTAACGTAGTATTTTGAATATGTTTCTGGCAGAATGCTACATTACTATTGACCGACCCCATATTCAAGCCTTGCAGCGTTCAAGAAATCCCGTAACAGTCATGAAAATCGCTGTCGGGTTTGCCTCACCTGCATCTCATCCCCTCTTGTTGAATGGACATCGCTTTCAAATGCCCGAACTGCACACAGGAGCTCGAAGTGGATTCCGGCGCCAGCGGCCAACAGATCACCTGCCCAGCCTGCTCCAAGACAATCACCATCCCCCCAGCGGACCCGACCAACCTGAGGGGTGGGAGCCCGGATGCCCCTCCCCCAGGCCGAGAGCACAAACATTTATCCGTCCCCGTTAGTGATGCCCCGGTGGCGACCCTCATTAAGAAGGCCCTGCCCCCCCTCGAATTAATCGCAAAGGACGGTCTGAGAGAGATCAAGATCAAGACAATCCGGCACGGCGACTGTCGGGAAGTGGGACACGATAACTTCGACAAGGTTGCCACCGAAATTCTCCAGAAAATCGGTCAAGAAAACATCATTTCGATCAAAACGATCAATTATTCCTACATCGAAAGTAGTAGTCAGAAATTGCTTACCGATTTCGGAATCCTGATCATTTTCAAAGGTTGACCGGAGCCTGCCTCTTTGGACCCACGGAGCACTCTCGTTTAGCGCTAGGGGAACTCGAATTCGACCTTGCCCTTGGCACCCAGCACGAGAAACGCGGAAAACGCCTTCCCAGATTTGCTGATAAAGTTGCGCATCTCCGCGGTCCTGCCGCTGGCGAGAATCCTCATCACCTGCTCGCGATCCACGGGTTGTTGCAGGATCACCTTGCCGCACTTGAATGCGCACCGATTGCTGTCGGCTTGACTGCGTTCGCAGAGATAGTCCTCCGGGCCTTCAAACACTTTTGATTTGCAAATTGGACAGGCGCCCAGTGGTTCCTGGCCAGAGAAATCCAGTTTTACGGAGGCCACACCGGCGGCTTTGGATCCGCGGCCCGGCTTTTTCTCACGGGGAGCGAACTCAAAACTCACCTTTCCACTTCCGAGCACCAAGAAGGCCTCGAACTTCCGACCTGTCTTTTTGGAAACAAACCCCTTTAATAGGTCCGTTTTTCCCTCGGCGAGCAGCTTTACGACCTGCGCCTTTTCAATCGCCTGTTGCAGGATCACGGCACCCGTCTTGAAATCGCATGTCCGGCCCGGACCTGTCGATTTCTCGCAAACATAGTTCATCCCATTCTCGAACACGCGGGCGCCACACTTCGGACACTTCCCGAGCGGCTCCCGCCCAGTGAAATCGACTGCCTCGGATTTGCCATCCGGACCCGCGCCGTCTCCAAAATCAAACTTCGCTTCAAATTCCGGTGTCAGCTTCACCATGGCCGCAAATGGGAATCCCTGGCGGCTACGAAATCCTTGAAGGGGACCAATTTGTTTCTCGCGAATTAGCGTCTCCACTTCGGAGCCATCAAACTGCCGTCCGGAAACAATCTTCCAAAGGGCGAAGTCGCACTTCTGACACTGGAATTTTTTGTATGTTTCGTGGATCTCCCCGCCGCACTTGGGGCACGGGGTCGTCAAGACTCCAAAGTCTCCGGGAATGGTATCGTGTTCGTACGCCTTGGTCTGACCTACAATCCGCTCCGTCAGGGTGCGAATCTCGGCCATGAAATCCTCCCGCTTCAACTGCCCACGCTCCATCCGCTTGAGCTGGAATTCCCAGTCCCCGGTCAGTTCCGGTTTGGTTAATTCCTGAATCCCGAGTCCGTTCAACAGAGCGATCAGCGAAAAGGCCTTCGCCGTTGCAATCAGTTCCCGCTGCTGGCGGAGCAGATACTGCTCGGAAATCAGACCCTCAATGATCGATGCCCGCGTCGCGGGGGTGCCCAATCCCCGCTCGCTCATCGCCTCCCGCAGTTCCTCGTCATCCACTAGCTTGCCGGCCCCTTCCATGGCACTCAGCAGCGTGGCCTCCGTATGCCGCGGCGGCGGCTTTGTCCGGCATTCCCGGACCTCCACATCGCGGGTCTGCACCCGCTCGTTCGACTGCACCGGCACGAGTGTCGGCTCTTCGTCCTCCGTCTGCGCCTCCTTCCCGTACACCTCCAGCCAGCCGGGCTTCATCAACACCTTGCCCGAACTCTTGAACGGCTCGCCCTCCACCCGTGTGATCCGCAAAATTTCAAGGAATTCCGCTGCCGGGAAAAAAACCGCCAAGAAACGACGAGTCACCAGATCATACAATTTCTGCTCCGGCTCGCTCAGGCCGCGGGGAACCTGTCCCGTGGGGATGATCGCAAAGTGGTCGCTGATTTTCGCGTTGTTGAAAATTCGCTTGTTGGGACGAACCCACCCCAATGTAAGAATTTTCCCCGCCAACTGTGCGTAAACCGTCTCCTCCAACGATCCCAGTGTCTCCCGGACGGTTCCCATGTAGTCCTCGGGAAGGGCCCGCGAATCTGTTCGTGGGTAAGTCAGCGCCTTGTGCTTTTCATAAAGCGCCTGGGCAAGTACCAACGTGTTCTTGGCACTGAAACCAAACCGACCGTTCGCCTCCCGCTGTAGCGAAGTTAGATCGTACAAGAGCGGTGACATCTGAGTCGTTGGTTTCGTCTCCTCGGTCACAACTCCGATTTTTCCAAGACACTTGGCCCGTATCGCCTCAGCCTTCGCCTTGTCCCACAGCCTCTCCGACTTTAGCTCTGCATCGGCATCCCGGGCATCCAGTTTCCGGAATGTCTCGTCAAACCACCGCCCAGGATAGTCTCCAGCAGCAGCGCCAAATGTCCCCAATACCTCCCAGAAATCGCGCGGAACAAACTTTTTAATCCTCGCTTCACGCTCCACCACAATCGCCAACGTGGGGGTCTGCACCCGACCCACCGTGGTCAACTGAAATCCTCCGGTCTTGTTGTTGAATGCGGTCATTGCCCGCGTGCCATTGATTCCAACAAGCCAGTCGGATTCGCTCCGGCACACCGAGGCATCCGCCAAGGGACGCATCTCCTGGTCGGTCCGCAACCCCTTGAAGCCAGCGCGAATCGCCGCCGGGGTCATTGATTGCAGCCACAGCCGCTGAAGGGGCTGCCGTGCCCCCGTGTAGCGGATGATGTTGCGGAAAATCAACTCCCCCTCCCGCCCGGCATCACACGCATTGACGATCCCGTCGACGTCCTTCCGCTTCAGGAGCTTGGCGAGGGTTTTTAGTTTCCCCTCGCTCTTCTCAATCGGCTTCAATCCGAAATGAGGCGGAATGTGTGGCAGCCCGCCAAAAGTCCACTTGCCCCGCTTGACGTCGTATTCCTCCGGCACGGTAAGTTCCAAGAGATGCCCGACAGCGGATCCCAACACGTGGTGGTCGCTCTCGTAGTAGTCCTCGAATTTTTTGAATCCACCTAAAGCCTTGGCAATATCTGCCGCGACGGACGGCTTCTCGGCGATGATTAAGGCTTTTCCCATAAGGAATGGGCGGACGTGTAGCCCCCGCACTCCTATTCCTGCAAGTGTTACTTTCTTGAAATTTTTCCTGAGAGCCTCGAAATCATGGCTCCCTGAACCCTGAAAGGCAACCCAGACGGCCTCGCTCCCCCGTTTCGGTGTTCCTCTTTCCGGCCCTTCTTGATTCAACCGGCGATGTCCGAGGCGGACTGAAAACGCAACGGGATCGGCCGTCACCGGGGGCGCCCGAAAATGCAGTTCTTGTGAATCGCTCTGTTTTCTGCGATGAGTGGGTCGTGGCTCGGTTTCTTCAATTTATTGCCCTTGCGTGCTGGATGACTTTTCCACTGCGGGCACAATTTGGCGGATTCTTGGGCGGCGGCGAGATCGACGTTAGCGAGGACACACGCACGGCCCGGGCGATTGATACCCGCAGCACCGGAACTCCGAATTGGACCAACGCCACCGGCTTCGGGAAAGAGGCGTTCACCTTTGCCCGGCTTCGCTATGACAAAGATCCGGTTCATCGACCCATTGGACACACAGGCGGGTGGACCACCGATCTGCCCGACAGCGACCTGAACCTGTCGTTTCGCTTGCGGCAGATGACTTCACTGATGGTGGATCCAGACGGCCGCCTGCTCCGGGCCACCAATGTAGATCTGGTTAATTACCCCTTCCTGTTCGCGTCCGCGCCCGGGGCGCTACATCTGACGGAGCCAGAGGCCACCGCACTCAAGAAATACCTTCTCAACGGCGGCTTCCTCCTCATGGACGATTTCTGGGGTGAACGGGAATGGGCTAACTGCGAGACTGTGATGAAACTGGTCTTCCCGGACCGCAGTTTTTTTGAATTGCCCCTGGTTCATCCACTCTACCACGGTGTTTTTGAGATCAAAGCAAAGTATCAAAATGCCAACGTCGGGATGGGAATTCGCAGTGAACATACGGGCGTGACGTGGGAACGGCCGGACGCCAAGGAAGTACACCACCGAGGCATCGAGGACGACAAAGGCCGCCTTATGGTGCTCACGCTGCACAATACCGACACGGCGGACGGCTGGGAGCGGGAGGGCGAAAGCGACTATTACTTCCACAACTTCTCCGAGAAAATTGCCTACCCACTGGGTGTGAACATCATCTTCTATGCAATGACCCACTGACCGGCGTTAGCGAGAAGTCAAGAACCACGATTGGCACGACTCTCACTCAAGTAGCCGCGTCGTTGAACGCGGTGTTCGGCTGATCGCTCCCGCAGACGCCAATTCTTTTTTTCGGCTGATCGGAACTCAGATTGTGTCGCCGCCTCTCGTTTCCGGTCCCACCTTGAAGGCATCTAATCATTGGTGAACGAACTCAGCTCCATTCTGAAGGTCTGGTGGGACGACAGACCCGGCTGTGCGACTTCCATGCTCGCCACGGTGGTTCACGTCGTCGGTTCCGCCTACCGGCGTCCCGGGGCGCGCATGCTTATCCTGCCGGACGGACGGCGACTCGGCACTATCAGCGGCGGATGCCTCGAGGGCGATGTCGCCCGCAAGGCTTCCAGGTGGACTTCAAACACAGGTAAGGCGCTCCGCGTCTTCGACAACACCACCGAGGATGCTGCCTGGGAATTTGGCTTGGGATGCAATGGGGTAATTTCCGTTCTGCTCGAAAGACTCGAGAACGGGCAAGTCGGAGCAATGCTTGATTTCCTGGATGCCCGGCAGGCAGCCAAGCAGCCCGCGGTCGTGGCGACCGTCATTCGCTGTGCCAACGAGCACGATTGCGAAGTAGGCGACCGACTCCTCTGCGATGCGGAAGGGTCCGTTGGCGGAGCACTTGACGGCTCGGATCTTGAGACCGATCTTTCTCCGGCAATCCAGGCTGCGTTCCGCGATCGCACCCACCGGCTCGTCAATCTTTCGTCGATGGAAATCTTCGTGGAGTGGGTTGGCGCCCCTCAAAGGCTGGTGATCGTTGGGTCCGGCCATGATGTGATGCATTTGGTAAGCATCGCGAATCTCATGGGCTGGAGCGTGACGGTTGCCGACCGACCCTCCGCTTACGTCCAGCCTAATCGCTTCCCAGGCGCGGCGAAGGTGATCGCCCTGCCAGCGTCGGGCGGGATTGATGCCCTTGAAATCGACACCGAGACGGCCGTCGTCGTCATGACTCACAACTTTCCGCAGGACCGATTGTTGTTGCCACATCTGCTTCGGAAGCGCCCCCGTTATCTCGGACTTTTGGGACCCAAAAGCCGGGCAGAGAATCTCTTCCTGGAGAACGGTGAGGATCTTCGTCAGTGGGACGTGCACGCCCCGATCGAACTGGATATCGGGAGCGACCATCCTCAGACGGTGGCGCTGTCGATTGTCTCGGAAATTTAATCCGTCTTGACGGGCCGACCTTCGGGTTCATTGCGCCATCGCCACGGCCCCATTCACGGCCCTCCCACGGAGTGGGGCAACCCAGGCGCGGGGGGATCGAGCAGTCCCCGGAGAGATCGTCATTCCGTCCTGCTCCACCGACGTCTATATCCATTATACCTAATATTGGACTCATCCTTTTGGCTGCGGGCGAGTCCTCGCGAATGGGGCAGCCGAAACAGTTGATGGAGTTTCAAGGAAAACCTCTGATTCGCCATGCCGCCGAAACGGCCTTGGCCTCCGTGTGCCGGCCGGTTGTGGTCGTGCTGGGCGCATTCGCGGAGGGGATCGCGCCTGCTCTTGCAGGACTCCCGGTCGAACTTGTATACAACCGAAACTGGGAGCTGGGCATTGGCACCTCGATCCATGCTGGAATCGAGGCCGTCGCAAAACACGATGTGCAAGGCGCAATCCTATGCCTCGCGGATCAACCGCTGATCTCCGCAGCCATCTATAATTGCCTCGTTGCCACCCATGCCACGGCTGGCCGCGACATTGTCACGTCGGAATACTCCGGAACGGTCGGTGTTCCAGTTTTGTTCGGACGGGCGCTTTTTCCACGCCTGACTGGACTGGCGCCAGACAAGGGGTGCAAGGGGGTCAACCTGGATCACCTCGAACAGACCTTGCGAATCCCGTGTCCGGAGGCGGAAACGGATATAGACTCGCCCGGAGATTTGGAGCGGCTTTGAACGCGATGACCCGTCGCTGCCGCCCGGCCTCGTGCCACTCAGTACCGTCGTGAAGCCGTCCATCTACATGGATTACCATTCCACGACGCCGGTCGATCCGCGCGTCTTCGAAGCCATGCGTCCATACTTCATGTAGCTTTTTGGAAATCCTTCCAGCCGCAGTCACCGCTTTGGCTGGGAGGCGGAGGAAGCGGTTCAGCGAGCCAGCCAGCAGGTGGCGGACCTGATTGGCGCCACACCCCAGGAGATCGTGTTCACGAATGGCGCCACCGAATCGAACAACCTGGCTCTCAAGGGCGTCTTCGAAATGATTCCCAGCCGCGGACGTCATCTGATCACGGTTGCGACGGAGCACCGCTCGGTGCTCGATGCCTGCCAGACGCTGGAACGGCGAGGCCCGCGCATCACGGTCCTCCCGGTAGATCGAGAGCGCCGGCTTGATCTGGATCAGATTCGGACCGCGGTGCTCCCGGATACGGCTCTCATCAGTGTGATCTATGCGAACAACGAAATTGGCGTGCTGCAACCGATCGGGAAGATCGGACGCATCGCCAGCGAGTGCGGAGTGCTGTTCCATTGCGACGCCGTCCAGGCCGCCGGCCAACTGTCGGTCAATGTCCAGCGTGACGAGATCGATCTCCTTTCGTTGAGCGCCCACAAGATCTACGGGCCGAAAGGTGTGGGAGCGCTCTATGTGCGCAAACGGGACCCTCCGGTGGAACTGACAGCACAGATTGACGGCGGAGGCCATGAACGCGGGTTGAGGTCTGGCACGTTGAATGTTCCGGGCATCGTCGGATTCGGTGAAGCCTGCCGGATCGCCCGACTAACGATGCACGATGAAGCGAAGCGGATCGGAGTCCTGCGAAATCGACTTCGAGACCGACTGCTGGCGGGCCTCGATGGTATATATATCAACGGCAGCCTTCGGGACCGTTTGCCTAATAATCTCAGCATGAGTTTTGCCGGCGTGGACGGGGAAGCATTGCTGATGAGCTTGGGCGACATCTCGGTGTCGCGCGGTTCAGCCTGTTCTTCCGCCCGGAAGGAAATCAGCCACGTGTTGAAGGCTCTGGGTGTTGAGGACTCCCTGGCCCAAGCGACCCTGCGTTTCGGTTTGGGCCGTTTCACGACGGAACAGGAAGTGGATGTGGCCACCGAGAGAACGCTTGAGGCCGTGCGGAATCTGCGTGCGAATCCCAGGGATTGAGAATTTCCACCTGGAAACCGCATGAGTTTCTTGAATTTTTGTATGGGCCGGAAAGATCGGCTCGGCTTTTTTGAAGTGCTCCGCTTCCATCGGTGGATGTCAGCCCTGTTTCATTCGTATGCGAAAACCATGCGTTGGTTTTGGGGTTCAGGCGTTTCCTCCACCGGTGAATGACCGAAAAACCTTGAGAAAGCTCCCCAATGTCGACGTACAAACTCATTGTGAACGGATCCCCTCGCGAAGTTGAGGCGGATTCCAAGACAAAGTTGCTCTGGGTCCTGCGCGATACGCTCGGACTCACCGGCACAAAATTCGGCTGCGGAATCAGCGAATGCGGGGCTTGTTCCGTTCACATCAATGGAGAATCCATGCGCTCCTGCTAGAAGACCATTGAGTTCGCTTATGGAAAAGAGATCACGACAATTGAAGGGCTCTCTCCGGATCGAAACCACCCTCTTCAGCGTGCTTGGATGGATCTGGAAGTTCCCCCAGTGCGGGTGCTGCGAATTCATGAAATGCCGCAGGTGAACGTGTTTACTGTCAAGAGTGGCGAACCTCCCAGTGGCATGGGGGAGCCAACATTGCCACCGATTGCGCCCGCAGTGGCCAATGCCGTATTCGCCGCGATTGGCAAACGGATTCGACGGCTTCCCATTCGAAAAGAAGACCTTACCACCGGTGGATAAAAGCCCAACCGGGCTTCCAGCGGTGTGGGGACTTCCGCCGTGCCCTTCAACCGTTCTTGCGCGAATCCACTTTGAAGCGTAGTCAATAGCTCGTTGAATCGCTGGCGACCAATCCTGGCCTTGTTCCTCGCGCTCGCGTGGATGCCAATGTTGCATTCCTGCGAAGTCGCGCATGCGCTGGGTATTGAGTTGCCTCATCAAGACAATTGCGGTCCGTCTCGCGAATCCCCCGGAGGTAACTGTGATCATTGCAGTTTCTGTCTGACAATGGACTCCGACGGAGTGGTGCCGTCATCAGCGCGAGTGGCCATTCCCAATTTCGATGCAGGCTCTGTGCAGTGTGAATCTGTGTGGACCGCGCCGTTAATCGAGCCCTCGGCTGCGGCCCGCGTCCTGCCACCGAGTGAGCCCGACCGCCCACCTCAACGGTGGCGGTTCACCGAACGCGCGGCCATGCCGCCGCCGCCCGCCTGCCCTCCGCCCCTAACTCTGCCTGGCGCAGGTTACCCGTCTGTCCGGACCGCATTCGCGTGCCCGGATCTCTCCCTTTCCGCCCTATGCCTTTCCTGTTATGCCTCATTTAAAATCCTATCCGCTATCTGCCAAGTTTTCTGCCCTCCTAGTTTCCTGTATCGCCAGCATCTTGCTGGCGCGGGCCGCCGATCCAACCCTCATTCCACCGCTAACCCTTTCAGATCTCGTCGACGAAGCATTAACCCATCATCCAGAGCTGCGATTTTACAAGGCTGAAGTCGCCGTAGCGAAGGCTGGACACCACAATGCTGGGCGGCTGACGAACCCGGAACTTTCCGGGACTCTCGGCCAGAATCGAGTGCGTGATACGGCCGCAAAAGTATCCGGTGAAGGCGTCGCGTGGTCGGTGGGGCTCATGCAACAGTTCGAATGGCCCGGTCGTATCGGACTTCGCAAGGCCATCGCCAATCAGAATATCGCGCTCGCCGAACTGGGTTTGGCGCGGTTCAAGGCGGCGCTCGCAAACCGCGTCCGGACACTCGGTTATACGTTGGGTTCGGCCGTTGAGCAGGCGACGGTAAGCCGCGAGGTTGCAGAACGCCTCCGCGCCCTCCGCGAGGTGCTCGTGCAACGCGACCCATCGGGCCCCACTCCGCTGCTGGAAACGCGCATCATCGAAGCCACCGAACTCATCGCCCAGCGTGCCGCTTCGGAAGCCGAGCTCGCGGTCACCCACGCGCTCATTGACCTCAACCAGCTTCGTGGCCGCAGTCCCGGCGCACCGCTCGCTTTGGCGACTTCAACACCGGTGTTCTATCCGGCGCCTGGGCTGGATGGGTTGTTGTCTGCTGCGTACACTAACAATTTCGACCTGCGCCTCCGCACATCCGAATTGGAGCAGCAGGGATTCCGCGTCGAGTTGGCTCGCAACGAGCGCTATCCCTCGTTCACGGTGGGTCCGACGTTGACCGAGGAGAACGCAGGGGATCGCCAGCGCATCCTCGGCCTCGCCGTCAGCATCCCTTTACCGCTCTGGAGCAACAACCGGGCGATTGTGGACGTGGCCAAGGCGCGACAATTGCAGGCGGAAGCGTCGTTGCAGGCCACCCAACGTGAACTGGACCGACAGATAGCTACGGCCGCGCGAACCTACGAGGCGAAGCTCGCCGTGCTCTTCCGCTGGCGTGGCGATGCCATTGCTCACTTTCGCGAGGCTGCGGATACCGCCGACAAACATTATCGGTTGAGCGCTGTCCCGATGACCACTTACGTCGAATTACAGCGACAATACGTCGACGCTGTGAACGCGTTGCTCTCCACTCGACGCGAAGCTCTCGAGGCTGCTGCACAGCTGGAAATTCTCACCGGCCTGACGGAACCACTAGTGGGTTGGAGTCTCGAAACGAAGCAGGAGATCGGGAAATGATTTCCCGCATCCTGGAATTCTCGCTTCAACAGCGTGCCGTTGTGCTGCTCGGTGCGGTCGCGTTGCTAGGCGGCGGCCTGTGGTCCGCGTTTCATCTGCCGATGGACGCTGTGCCGGACATTACCGGTGTCCAGGTCCAGGTAAATACCGAAGTCCCCGCGCTCGCTGCCGAAGAATCGGAAACCCTCGTCACCCAACCGATTGAGTTGGAGCTTGCCGGATTGCCCGGCGTCGAGGAACTGCGCTCGATCACCAAGTTCGGTCTCTCGCAGGTAACCCTTCGATTCAAGGATGGCACCGATGTCTTTCGCGCGCGGCAATTAGTGACCGAGCGCTTGTCGGGAGCGCTCGAACAACTTCCGCCCGGCACCCTGCCCAAACTCGCACCCATCAGCACCGGACTCGGCGAGATCTTTTATTACAGTGTCCGTTACCGTGAAGATACAACCAACAAGCCGGCGACGGAGCTTGAGCAACTCATCGAGTTGAGCGAACTCCAAACCTATTTCATCAAGCCGATGCTCCGCACGGTTCCTGGAATCGCGGAAATCAATGAGAGCGGCGGGTATCGCAAACAATTCGTCATCCAACCCCGACCGGACGTGCTCGCGGCGGCGGGCATGACCTTTAGCGACCTCGCGGACCTCGTCGGGCAGAACGTCGAGAACGCCGGCGGGGGAATCATCAGCCGGGGTGGCGAACAGCTAACCATCCGCGCCGTCGGCCGCGTGCAAACCGTGGAAGACATCGCTGGGCTGCCGTTGAAATTCGGCGCGGGCATCAAGCCACTCTTCGTTTCGGACGTCGCGGACGTGAAAATAGGAACGGAATTCCGCACGGGCGCAGCCACGCTCAATGGCAGGGAAGCTGTCATCGGCACCACGATGATGCTCACCGGCGAGAACAGCCGCGCGGTCGCCGGACGCGTGAAGGCACGGCTCGCAGAGATTCAGGAGAAGCTACCCGAAGGCGTGGAAATCCAGACGCAATACGACCGATCCGAACTCATCGGCCGCACCACCGGCACGGTGGAAAATAATCTGTTCGAGGGGGCTGCGCTCGTGGTCGTCGTGCTACTGCTCCTGCTCGGCAACTGGCGGGCAGCGCTCATCGTTTCCTGCGCTATTCCGCTGGCGTTTCTGTTCGCGTTGACGGGTATGGCGCGCTTCGGCATCTCCGGCAATTTGATGAGCCTGGGGGCGATTGATTTCGGACTCATCATTGATGGCGCGGTGGTCATTGTGGAGAACATCGTCCGGCAACTTGGCCAGCGTCAGCATCAGCTTGGCCGCGCACTGACGGCAGAGGAACGTGCGCACGCGGTGCTGATGGCGAGCAAACAGATTGGCTCTCCGATGTTTTTTGGCGTCGTTATCATCATTGTGGTCTATGTGCCGATCCTCGCGCTAACGGGTATCGAGGGGAAAATGTTTCATCCGATGGCGCTGACGGTGATGCTCGCGCTGGGGGGTGCGCTGGTGCTGGCTCTCACGCTGATGCCGGCGTTGTGTTCGCTCATTTTGCGAGGGCAAATTCACGAGGGCGACAATCGCCTTGTCGGTTTTACCAAGCGTCTATACCAACCACTGCTGCACGCTGCCCTCAATCTCCGCTGGCTCGTCGTCCTCACCGCCGTGCTGCTCTTTGCGGGCTCGCTTTGGCTGTTCACTCGGCTCGGCGCGGAGTTCGTGCCCACCCTCGATGAAGGTTCCATTACCGCCATGCTCTACAAGCCCGTCGGCATGAGCCTGGAGGAATCGCTCCGCACCGACATCGAGGTGGAGAATAAACTGCTCGAAGACTTTCCCGAACTCACGCGCGTCTTCTCGCGCATCGGCACCAGCGATATTGCCACCGACCCGATGCCGGTGAATGAAAGCGACGTTTACATTTTCTACAAACCGCTCAAGGAGTGGCCGGGCACACCGGGCCGTCCGGCGAGCAAGGCGGAATTGCGCGTTCAAATCGAGACATCGCTCAAGCAAATCAATACCAACTACAACCTCCTTTTCGCGCAACCCATCGAGATGCGATTCAATGAAATGCTCGAAGGCACGAAGGCCGAACTGGCCGTGAAGATTTTCGGTAGCGACTACGATGTGCTCGAACCTCTCGCGGAACAAATCAAGGGCATTCTCGAAAAAATGCCGGGGACGGCGCAGGTGGAATACGAAACGGAAGGCCGCACGCCCCAGTTGCAGATAAAGGTGAAGCGCGATGTGCTCCGCCGCTACAACCTGCAAAGCGGCGAAGTGAACAAGGTCGTCACCGCTGCACTCGCCGGGAGGGTTGTTGGCACCGTCGTCGAGGGCAATCACCGGCACGACATCGTGGTGCGGATGGCGGAGACGTTGCGCGCGGACGATGAACAAATCAAAAGACTCCCGGTGCGCGTTGGCGAAAGCGGCATCCTTGCGCTCGGCAACGTGGTCGAGTTCACAAAAGTGAAGGCGGTGGAGCCCATTCAGCGAGACGACGGCCAGCGCCGGGCAGCCCTCATGGTAAACCTCCAGACGCGCGACATCGAAGGATATGTCCGCACGGCGGAGCGGAGCATCCAGGAGCAGGTCAGGCTGCCGGAGGGTTACCTCGTGGAGTTCGGCGGACAGTTTAAGAACTTGCAGGATGCCCGCGCGCGACTCGCCGTCGTGGTGCCCGCCGCACTCGTTCTCATATTTGTGCTCATCTTCCTCGCGTTCGGTTCGCTGCGACAGGCGTTGCTCGTATACTCTGGCATTCCGCTCGCCGTGACGGGCGGCGTGGCTGCCTTGTGGCTGCGCGGGATGCCCTTCAGCATTACGGCGGCTGTCGGTTTCATCGCGCTGACGGGCGTGGCGGTTCTTAACGGAATGGTGCTTGTCAGCTACTTCAACCAACTGCGCGAGGAGGGAAAAGCACTGCTCGATTCTGTCATCGAAGGCTCGCTCACGCGGCTGCGTCCGGTGTTAATGACAGCCGCTGTCGCCAGCTTCGGTTTTGTGCCGATGGCGATTGCGACGGGCGCGGGTGCGGAAGTTCAACGTCCATTGGCGACCGTGGTCATCGGTGGTATTCTGAGTTCCACATTCCTGACATTGGTGTTACTGCCGGTGCTTTATGCTTGGGCGGAGGGAAGAGCCAAGTCGCCGCGCGGCACCCCGTAGTCGCCGACGAAGAGTCCGCGCCAACCTCGTTCCACCAACGGTTCATGGGAGAGATCCTGAAACAGATGGAGGCCCAGTTGAGCGCAGGCGGGCGTCGGGTCAGAATACGAATGGTTGCGTTGCGCTTGCAGTTGTGTCGCAGTCGTTGACATGTGCCGGGTTACGCCGGAACATGCCCGCTTTATGGCCGACCCGAAAGTGAATGAATCGATGGAAAAACTGGTTTCCCTCTGCAAACGACGAGGGTTTATCTTCCAGTCTTCCGAGATTTACGGAGGCATCAACGGATTCTGGGACTACGGCCCGCTGGGCGCGGAGTTGAAACGGAACGTCAAGGATCTTTGGTGGCGGACGATGGTGCATCATCGCGATGACGTTGTCGGGTTGGAGGCCACGATTATCATGCATCCCGCCATTTGGAAGGCGTCGGGTCACGTGGACACATTTGCGGACATGATGCGGGAATGTCCTCTGACCAAGAAGCGGGTGCGGGCGGATCAGGTGGATCCGTTGTCGGGGACGATCTTGCGTTACACGGGCGCCGAGCTGCCCGGGGAAGGCGGTCGGATCGAAACGCCAGTGACGGTTCTCATGATCAAGGGGGATTACGTGGAGACCGTCCGAAACCGAGCGCGACAGCTCTATGTGGCGGCAGGGAACGACAAGTCGGCGGACCCCGCGCAGGTTAAGTTGTTGGGGGAAACGACGATTCTAGTTGAAAATTCGACGGATTTCCATCCAGACAGTCGAGTTGAATTGACCGAGCCACGGCCCTTTAATCTGATGTTGCAGACGTATGTCGGGCCGATTCAGAGCGAGGAGAATATTGCGTATCTCCGTCCGGAAACGGCCCAGGCCATATTCGCCCAGTTTAAGAATGTGACGGAGACATCACGGCAGAAAGTGCCCTTTGGTGTGGCACAGACGGGGAAGGCATTTCGGAACGAAGTGACGCCACGGAACTACATCTTTCGCTCGCGTGAATTCGAACAGATGGAGCTCGAGTTTTTTATCAGGCCGGATGAGGCCGTGGAGGCCCTTGCGGGGTCCGTGGCGCGGGCGTCTGACGGAGGGTGGCAAGGGGAGCCGCAGTCCAACTGGGGGTGGGAGGTATGGCACAAATACTGGGTTGAGCAACGCATCCGGTTTTACGAGGGGATTGGCCTGCCGCGCTTGGTGTTTGAAGAATACTGGCAGAAGCCCGAGGAGCTGGCGCATTATGCCCGAGCCTGTGTGGATATTCTCTATAAGTTTCCGTTTGGCACTCAGGAGTTGGAAGGAATTGCAGCGCGCGGTGATTTCGATCTGACCCAGCACGAGAAGCATTCCGGCAAGGCAATGGGTGTGTTCGATGAAGAATTGCGCGGAGCTTGGGCCCGGCTCGATGCAGGGGTTAAGAGCCGCATGCATGCCGGGTTTGTCGCGGCCAAGACGGAGGCGTTCTGCAAACGGGGCACTCCGGAAACCGACGCTCAGCAACAGGCAGAGACGGAGGCGAAGACCTATTTTGAAAAGCTCGCAAAAGGGCAATTTGTGCCGCATGTAATCGAGCCTTCGGCAGGCGTCGATCGCCTGATTCTTGCCTTGCTCTGTCATGCCTACACGGAGGTGAGTGAAACGGACGACAAGGGGAAGGTCGAGACTCGTGTACTGCTGCGGTTCCATCCGAAGATTGCCCCGGTTAAAGTCGGGGTGATGCCCTTGTTGAAGAATAAGCCTAACCTAGTCAAGAAAGCGCTGGAGGTGCGTGATCTGTTGCGGCCACATATGACGGTTTTCTATGACGATTCGGGATCGATCGGTCGTCGGTATGCACGACAGGACGAGGCGGGTACGCCCTTCTGTTTGACGATTGATTTCGACACACTCGGTGAGAAGCCGGAGATGCTGGATACGGTAACCCTGCGGCATCGTGATGACGGACGGCAGGAGCGGATTCCGATCAGCGGTCTTGCGGAACGACTACTGCAATGGGTGCGGTAGACCCGATGACCCCATTTCACTCCCGAATTCCGTCCTACTAGATCGCGATCATCCTGCATGTCAGCCAAGACTCATGCCCCTACATTGTGGGGGATAATCATATTCAAACTGTTCAAGGGTCTGGTGTTCCTTTCCATCGCTTTGGGAATCTACAGCCTTATTGACAACAATATTCCCAAGGATTTTCGCGCGCTTTTGGAGTTTCTGCACCTCGATCCTGAGAAGAAATTCTGGATCGATATCGCCCGCCTGCTCGAGGCAGTAACTCCGAAACGCCTCCTCTGGATCGGTTCGGGCACCGTTCTATACGCATCCATTTCACTTGTGCAGTCGTTCGGGTTGATGTTTCGCCGGAAGTGGGCGAGCTGGCTTGCGATTTCAGAGGGCGCATTCTTTATTCCGATCGAAATCTTTGAACTGGGACACCATTATTCCGTTGGCCTTGCGGTAGTCCTATTCTTGAACATCGTGATCGTTTTCTACTTGTTTCGTAACCGGGAACGGTTGTTCGATCATAGCGGGGCGAAGCCGGCTTCGAAGCGGCCTACGGGCTAACCTGGAGAGGCTGTTTGAAATCTCCGGACGGACGGCAGCGGGACAATTCAGCTGAATTCAGCGCCGCCCCGCGACAGCCGGCAGTGGTGGAGAGACTCTATTCTCCAGCAAGATGTTCCTGCTGTATAATTAATTCACTGGCGATGATCGGATCCACACTCCAACGGCGGGCCAGCGGGACCACTCGTTCGGAGTTGGTCTGTTCGGGCGACATCTCCCCATAGGCTGGGGATACGGCTTCTTCGCCGTAGCTGCGAATCCGTAATCCGAGTAATCTCTCATCAAGGGTCACTCGGCCTTCGTTCCACTCCGTTGTGCCTGCCCACGCGTAGGCCCTCACCACCAGACCGTCTCGTAGGCGAATCCACGAATGGTAGTTCAATACCCGGTCCGCGCTGAACAGTTGAACTTCGCCGATCTCCCGGCTGAGGCGGGTCAGAAAATGAAAACAAAAATCAACGTCCTGAGCGGGATCCGGCAGGGCACCCCCAATCACCAGGGACCATCCATCGACGGGTGGCGAAAGGAAAAGCGATCGCTCACGGAAGCGCGAGAGCGCCTCGGACCAGAGACGGACGGCAGCTGGATCCAGCCGGAGCAATTCTCGAAGCAACGCAGTGTTCGTGCTGCGGATGGCGAGCCACCGAGGAGGCGGCTGACCGCCGAGAACACCCCGGTGTAACGTCAGGGCCGCAAGTTGATCGAAGCCGCGGTTCAGCCGTCGCAATTGCCGGACATGGCGGCGGTACAGGGCGACAAACACGGCACCCAAACCGACTACCAAGCCGAATGCACTGAGAAACGCTAAAAGAAACAGTTCCACAATTCTCGGGTCCCATGTTCACGTTCGGAATGCCTCCGAATTTCGGGTGGAGCTGCAATCGATGCAACTTTCGTTCCCACTGGCACCGATAACGTCAGAACACAATGCCCCCAGTTAGCATGGGTTGATGTCGGCTGGCAAATCGGAAGTTTCGGGCAGCCTCGCAGCGGGTGCCGCCCGGTACCCGGGTCTCGTCACTCCAGGGTTCATGGAATGATCCGGACGCGGTAGAATTGAATGACGTCGGCCGATTGTGGGGGAAATTGAACTGTGGTGGTGGTAGCGGTCACCTGGGCCGCAATTGTCCATCCGGTTGGTTCCAAGTTTCCACGGGATTCAAGCAGATAAATATGTCCCACGACTGCCGGGGATGCTTCGACTACGAGCAATCGGGTGAGTTGGGCGAGGGTTGCTTGGAGGATCGGAGACGGCGCGGGTGCCGGCGTGGTGGAGGTATTCAGCGCACCGGGAGTTGGCGCAAGTTCCGAATTCACGAAAGGTCCCGTGCCATCCGGAACCCGGGCAAGCGAGTGATCGGTGGTCTGGGAGTTCCAAGCGACCGCATCGATCACTGAACCGGAACCGTCGGAAAAATAGACAGCGCCAAATTCAGATTCGAATTGAAGTCGACTGCCATCCGCCTGCTTGAGCATCGCCTGGACACTACGTCCCGAGATGGCGGTCAATGGCGGTAGGGGAAATTGTCGGAGGACGAGTGGGGCGGCGGACAGAGAGAAATTGTTGAGCAGCACTGGCAGATCGTTTTGATTGAAGAGTTCGACGAATTCACCAACCGGGGCACCATCCTTCTTGGTGTACAGTTCGTTGATGACGATCCGCCTTGGATTTCCAAGAGCCATTCGGTTGTTGGCTGCACCGAAGGTCGGTTGGCCCAATCCCCAGGATCCGTTGTCCTGGCGCACCAGAGAAACTCCGGGAATTTGAGGTCCAAACACAATGCGATCCAGCACCGCTCCGCCCCGTGGAGTGCTGTCATATAGCAGGACCGACTCGCCGTCGACATCCAGCCCGAAACCCGTGTGGAATCCCAGCGGGGTCGCCAGCTTGTCGCAGAACACCGTGAGATAGCCGCCGGCGGGCAGCACCGTTCCGGCTGGGAAGACAAACTTGCGGGGCTTGGCGGGATCGTCGGTGAGACTGGTGCCCTCCAATGCGAACGGCAGGTTTCCGGGATTATAAAGTTCGATGAGATCCGGGCGGGTGACACCGAAAGGTGCGTCGTTCGTGTTGGATGCGAGAATTTCGTTGATCCGAACGTCGCCGAAATCGGCGGCAATTTGCCAGGTGGAGACGGTTCCCGGCTCGGCTTGCCAATCGCCCGCGGAGTTCTGTCCGAAGACCTGAAGGGAATGACTCCCGGTGGACAGCCCCGTGAGCAAAAGCGGCTCGTCCATGAGTCGGTCGGCGCTGAGAACTCCGCCGTCAATACGGAACCGGTATCGGCTTAGGCCGGGGCCGTACACACGACCGAGAATCGAGTGACGGGTGGTGGGGGCCTCAGGAATGCCTGTGACGATCGCGCCTGCGGGAACAAATGCTCCGAGATCAATCCCGCCGGGAGCCAGTCCGGCGGCAGAAGAACCAGTCTGTAGGTGGTAATCTTCGGGAGGAGAAATAAAGGCGGGATCTGCTGAAAAATCACCCACACCCGGCCACACAACCGTCTGGTCAAACAGAGAATTTTCGACCTTCAATTGAATCGTACCGTTCTCCAAGAGACGGGGGTCGAGATGCGCGATCACCGCGTTGTACTGAGACCATATATTATTCTGAAGAATGGCGCCGGCGGGCGGTGCTTCCCCTGGGCGGAGCGGTTCGGATACGGCCAGGGAGCCGTGTCTTCCGTGGACAAACGTATTATTGATTGCGGTGACGAATGAGCCCTCCTTGGCGATGAAATCGTAGTCATTGTCCACGAAGAGATTTCGTACGGCAACCCAGTGGCCATTTCGCGTGACGCCCCCGTAGGAGTGGTTCCCTCCGGAAATTGCGCCCGCTTCGCTGCCGTCGGAATTGGCTTTGTTGCAGTTCATGAAGAGGTTCCCCTCGATATGGGCATCCGTGCCGTCGAGATCTAGGATGTCATCACTGCCACCGAGGAAAACGTTGTCGATGAAGCGGGGAATAGGGCCTGGCCGGATGCCGCCGCTGAAGTCGATGATGTCAGCATAGCCCACCGTGCTTCCAAAGGTGTTGCCTTCAAAAAGCACCTGCCCTCCCGGCGGCCATGTCACATTTTCGCCGCGAACCGGTTCGATATACGCGACGGCCGGGAACGTGCAGTGGCGGACCACGATCGAGCTGTCCGTAATCCAAATGATCTGTGTTCCAATTTCAGTAATTTTCTCAAAGTTTACGTCTTCCAGTAGGAGAAACGAATTTGTGATCCCTATCACTCCGGTGCGGTTTTCTCCGAAATCCGCGTATCGAATTCGAGTTTCAGTCGTGGTGTGATTCAGTTTAATGCCGGCCCAGTTGCCTGTCCCCAGGCGGTCAAAACGGATCCGGTTGGAGGCGGTTCCCTCCGCAATCAGCTGTCCCTTGACCTCCAGACCCGCTTTATTGTTGAACGAGACGCTCGTGCCGGGGGCAATTGTCAATACTCCACCAACCGGGATTACGGTCGGCCCTGTCACCTGTATAGCGCCGTCGGATGGCTGCCAATGAGTGCTGCCACCGAGCGTGCCTTCAACCGGTCGGATGGCAGTCGAAGCGCGGGCCATGCGCGCGGATCCTCGAGAGACGACTTGTCCACCCACATCGAGCGCCTCGATTGCGAGCGTATTGATTCCGGGAAGGAGGGGGACGGTTGCCTCCCATTTTCCTTCGAATCCATTCCAATCGGCTGGAATGCCGTTGACCCGAATGGCGCGCGCAAACTGGGGATTTGCGAGACCTTCGACCGTGACGGTATCCGCCGTGGTGGAACCGGTGCTCCCACCGGTGAGCGACGGAGTGGTGACACTGACCTTCTGAAGCAATGCCAGTTGCGCCGTCACGAAATCAAAGCGCTTTTGGGCAGAAACCTTCATCCGGTTGACCACCTCGGCCGGGACATGAGGACGAAGGAGTTGATCCAGCACGGCGGCCACGCGGTCCGGGCGAAATACCGACGACATCAGGCGATGCAATTCGAGGTGGTACTGTTCTCCGATGCCAGGGGATCGCAGGAGTTTTCCAGGAGTCCCCTGTTTATTCAATCGGTTGTAAGCGGCTCGGTATAGAGAACTGCCAGTGCCATCGATATCGGTTCCAAGAACTGAATCGAGATCATATGGAATCAACTGGAAGCGGGGATTATTGGGGCCGTGATAGACGTAGAATTCACCGGCCTCGCCCGAGCCCAGTGATGTTTCCGTGTCCCCGAGCAGTGTGTTGACCGCAAAATAGCGCATCCACCCGGGGATGTCGGTGATTTTGCCGACTTCGGAGGTGTAATTCGTCGCGGGAGTAAAGTTTAGCACCCGAAGCAGTTCAAACAGATCCGACCAGTCATTTTCAGTCGTATTGCTCGCCTTGGTCACCCATCCGATCGTGAGGAATTCGTTCACATTGGTGCCCAACCATTCCAGCCCCATCCCACCGCAGTCGTATAGATTACCTCCTGGATTGTCTGGGAACTCCGCCCGAGTATAGTCGGAGTCCAGGACCTCGTTGTGGGCCAGGAGGCCCGCAACCGGGCTTTCATTTCCAGTAGGAGCCACATTGTTTTCGCGCACCTCCACGAGCCGGGAACGCGCAGCCGCCAATCCCGCCAAGCGTGCAAGAGCCGACCCGGCAACCTGCGAGTGCGGGCGGACGCCGTTGAGGTTGATTTCGATAACACCCGCCCAGGAATGATCGTCTGGAAACAGAACTCGCCGTGACTTCGGCGCGAAAAGTCGTGAGGTCGACCCGCGAAGTCTCAGTCCGGTTGTATAGCGAATATGGTATGAATTATCCTCGTAGGAGACAAACGTGGTGTTCATTTTTGCATTGCTGCTCGCAGACCATATTTGTCCATCGATCTGAGCCAGATCAGCCCGCTCGGCCGCCATCATTATAAGGCGGAATCGCGGTAGAATTCCAACGGTAGAATCATCCACTTGGTAGAGCGCATTGGCCAGTTGAGCGTTGGCGGGTTGCGTTGGCGCCGGCCACGAGCGCGCGCGGCCGCCGATGTCGACCGCTCGGATGTAGAATTCCACGATGGCTCCGTTGGTTTGAGGAGGAAGAACGGCCCGATATATTCCCCCGGAGAGTGAGCCATCGCCCGTCGCGGGGTCGATATCCATTGGCAGTGTCGTAAAGGTCGGGGCTCCGTCCAGTCGGTACGCGACCGATACGACCGATCCCGCGATCTCATCTGCGACGCGTGCGGTGATCGTGACCGGGTTAGAGGAGCTGGGAACCGGTGGCTGATGCTGAACGTTACTGATATAAGGGGCGACTTCTGTGGCGGACACCCCATTGACGGAGCCGGGGGTGCCTCCGGCCGTGCTGCTGGTTCTCCAGTTCTGGCCGGAATTGCCATCCCGCCTGGGACTAATTCGTTCAAGGGTGTAACCGCCACCGTCGTGCAGCGCAAACCATTCCCATCCCTGAAATTCGTGGTCCAATGGCCCACGACGTCGTTCAGCCCAGTCGCCCTGCGTGTGAAATTCAAGAGAATCCGAGACGGCCCCCTTGGAATCGACCAGAGTAAGCGTTTCACCGTGCTGCCCTAGCGACCCAATCCAGTCACCCACCACGTTTCCGACAGTGGGATGAAGTTTGGAGAAGATAGATTTGTTGGCAGCGACGAGGAGGAATTGTCCAGGTGCGACGAATACATTCGGGAAATCGTAGGTCACTCCTCGACTTATTTTCCATCCCGCTAAATTCACGGTTTTTGTTCCCGTGTTATGAAGTTCGAGGAATTGCTCCCCACGTATCCCGGACGGAGAGTGATAATAAATTTCGCTGATCACGACATCACCCGCCAGGGTCGAGGCGGCGGTGGCAACGGTGGCGGCAAGAGCCAGCCAGAGAAAAAGGTGCATAGCGGGAGTTGAGGGCGGCGGTGGGCTTTGACGCTAAGGAAGGAGCCGCATCTGATAAAACTGTGCCGGGGCGCCTACGGAATTGTGCTTTAGTTCCGCGGCGCCAGACGCATCCGAAACGCCCGATTTCACCTGTAGCCATTGTCTGAGATCGGTGGATGCAAAGAGGCCGACAGCCCGATTTGAAGGGCCGTCGAAGCGAATTGTCACCGTGCCAGCGGCGAGGTTGAAATGGCCGAAGCTGGTTTTAGTGGGCACGAAGGTGGAGCCGGCCGTAACGAGGATGTTGTCGACTCGCAATTCGGGTCTCCCTCCCGAGGCGGAGTTAGGGAGCGCATAGTATTTCCAACGGAGCTGGATGACCGGTTGATTCTCTGCAGCGGCCGGCAGCGGGATCGGTCCAAAAGGTTGAGAATGGCCCGGTGTGCTGCTGGCAATGTATTCGACGGGCAACCCGTTCTGACCCAACACCGAATTGAACGGTGTGTTGGTGCCGATCCGCCATTGCAGACGGATTGCGTACGGACGCGAGTTCGTAACCGCGGTGCCGCCTATCCAGGAAACCTGTATGTTCGTTGCCTGATCCGTTCGCAGGGCAAGGAGGGCGCTTCCGGCGTACCCTTCATCCCGGGATTGCAGATCCGAGGTGTTGAGAAAAGCGAATCCGTCCGTGCCGAGTCCAAGGATCCTGCTGCGATTTGTCAGGTCGTATCGATTCGTCCAAAATGTTTCCATGCTGGCGGCAATGTCGGGATCTTTCACGGAGGTCTGTAGGAACCGCATGGCGGCGGGATAAGAACCGGCGGGGGAATCAGGCGCCCAGGCTGTCAACGAATAGGGACCCGTAGCCAGGGTATGCGGATGAGGGACCACTGAGTTGAAATCGAAGCCGGGATCCACAGTGAATAGCGGCGTGATGAAGGTGTCGCGGTCCATTGCGAAGACGAGTGGGTTGTTGGTTTCGTTCCGGCCCTGCCATCCCGCAAAGCGATAGCCTGCGGCGGGCGTCGCCCGGGCTTTCACCGGGGATCTCAGGAAATAGAGGCCGGACCAAGGCAGGTTTGTGGGCTGGAAGTGAAGCGTGCTGAAATGCAGAGAACTGAGGCCGGCACCGGGTGTCGCTCCCAGCGTGACTCGAACCGACCCGTCGATTGGAAGGCGCGCGGAAATCAGCGACCGGAGTACCGCCGGCCGGTTGTTGAGGAAACTGCGAACAATGTTTACATTCGTCGTCCAGTTATTGAATGACCCAATGGTATCATAGCCAATGAAGGGACCGGCCCAGCGTTGAATGTGAGCGGGCATGCCTGGGGCGAGGCGGGCCCAGAATTCCTCAAGTCTTGGCAAGGTGTGTTCCGGAGCGAAGGTCGTGTTGAGGAGGTCGGCGAGACGATTCACAAACAATGTACGCCACGTGTCGTTCTTGACCAAACCACGCGGAAAGGCCACGGACCGTGAGGATTGGCCCGCGACGGGGGCGTCCCCAAACACAAAGAGAAACCGATCTTGCTGGCCTGGATTATAGAGCTCGGCGGGAGTGAAGCCCGCGTCCAGATCAATCATCGCCCATCGCCATTTTCCGCCAGGCCGGTTGTCGCGCCAGGATAAAACATTATGCCCGGGCCAGTCGCCATTGTCGGCGAACAATTCCGTGCAGAGCCAATTGTTGTAATTCTCGATGTCCATGTGGCTGGAGGCCGCAGCATATAGGGACTCATTTTGAGGGGAACCTCCGAGAGTGTCGAACATGGCGTCGACCTGATCCACGAGGGTATTGTAGTCGCCGCGGCCGCCTCCGATCACTTCAACTTCATCCTTGAGAAGACTGATATCGGATGCCGGCACGCCCGAATGTCGGGCAATATGAGAAACATCATCGCGTTCGCGGATTTCATGAATTCCCCAATACTGGCCGTTGATATAGACATGAGCTGGGCGATATCCCTGGGTTTCGAGTCCGACTTCAGCGCCCAAGGATTGAGCGAGTCCGTCGCGAAGCATCGCTTCAGGCCAGTCGTTGCCGCTGTTTCGGAGGATTAGAGCGTCGAATTGATCAACCGACGAGCCTGGGAAGAGGGGATACTTCAAGCTTTGGCTACCATAACGGTCCCGTAAATGGAGGCGGAGGGATTTTTGGGGGAGGTAGCGCGTATACCCTCCGTGAATTCGCAATCCGCATTCAAAATCGAAGCCCGCCACGCCGTTGGTTTCAAAAAATTCCACGTGGACGGGACGTTCCCAGTCCTGGTTCCAGTTCTCGGATCCGAAGCCGGGCTGTGCCGGAGAAGGTGAGGGTCCCGCCACATACATTCCCCACGTGGGGTCGAACAGATTGGAACTGGTGGTGGCGAGCGAAACCACAGGCAGTCCCGGGGGAGTGTTCAATAAGTACGTGGCGGTGGCAGCCCGGCTGGCGACTCGGTTTGGGAAAACGGCCCGCGCGCGGACCACCGTGCTGTTAACAAACGTCAACGCCTGGCTAAGGGTCCGGGTGGAGGAATTACCCGGTCCGGGTAGTGAACCGTCCGTGGTATATTCAATCGTGCTGCCGGGCGGAAGGTTGGTGGTGATGAAGCCGACCTTGACCTGCCCCGCATACATCCCGGGAGCCGGAGTGAAGATGGGTTTTGGAAGAACGCCTGTCGTGACTCCTCCGGAATTTGCGCCATTCGGGCTCGGAGTGGTATACCATTGCCACGAAGGGCTGCCCAGAGCGCGCCCAAACGAAACATCCGACCGAGTTTCTATAGGCGGGGTCGAGTCGGCAATCGAGCCGTTAGGCCTCGTCAGTTGCAGGATGTCACCGTTGCCTTTCAGCTTGAAGTTCGTGTGAAGATTTTGAGAGGGGAGGTGCCACTTCCTGCTGAGATAGGTCTCCATCTGCACCCGTTCCACGTCGGTCAGTTGGCGGTTAAATGCAAGGATTTCATTGATCTCCCCGTCCCAGAAGCGACCGAGAAGTAACCCAGGGCGGTCCGCTGCCAAATTGTCGGCACTGGTGTCGCGGGTCGTCTTTACGCTGAGCAGAACGCGTCCCGGTGGAAACGGAGTGTTGTAGGGGACAACGGATTGTCCGTTGACCCAGACGGAATGTCTAGCGTCATAGAAAATATAGTGATTGGGACCGCGCACGAAGTCCCCTCCGACGCTGCCGCCCAGGATGGGGCGGTAGTTGTCACTTGCGGTTTCCGCCTCGCGCCCAACCCAGAATATTGTTCTGAGGTGGCTTAATTCCATTCCCATGGCGTCGTTAATTCCGTCGAATAGGATGCCGGTCTGGCCGGTGAGGGGATCCATGACCGGCACGGGCTGAAATTCAGCGATAGATTGGTAGGGGTTCGCGGCAGCTGCTGGAAGGGAATTGGGAGTTCCCCATTTCTGCTGCAGGTATTTTTCAATTCCGGCCACCTCGGAATCCGCCAGCTCACGATCGAAGCAGAGAATCTCCGCCATGTCGCCGTTCCATACTTGGTTAATATTGCCGCCTTTTACTATAAATCGTTCCGAACTGAGGTTGTTCGCCCGCATGTTAGCCGGCGCCACCAGTGACACGAGGTTCAAGCCGGAGTCCGCGCCTGCTGGGAACGGAGTGGTCAACGGTGGGACGCGCGCGCCGTTCAGACGCCACGCGCCATTGGTTCCACCCGGACTCGATCCCCGATAATTCCCAATCAGTTCACCCAGTTTGCCCCGTGCAAAATCATAGAACTCACTGTCACCCAGGAACGGACGAAGAACACCATCCCGTTGAGCCGCCTCCCTTCCTACGAAGAACATTGTGCGGATTGTCTCCATCCTCTGCTTGAACACGAGGTAGTCGTTCCTTCCATCAAAGCGGACCAGACCTCCCGTCCCCGTCGTGGCCGCCAGACGGAGCGGACGATTATCGTTGGTCGACTGGGAGGCATCATTGCCGAGTCCGCTCTTGTCCTTCCATACCGAGACGGCGGACTGCACAAGTGTGAAACGGGCTAAGTCAGCGGCGTCGAGCCACAAGATTTTTCCTGAAACATTTTTTGGATCGAGTACCGTGATGTTGACATTGATCGTCTCCCGAGGAGTCTTGTCTTTCCACTCCGATAGCCGACCATTTGTCAACCGAAGGGTGGAGGTTTCGGACGCATCAATCCACCAGTTCAATCCGAGCAGATTGGTCGGGCTAAACCCTGGGGGCGGAGGAGTCCCATCGGGTGGCACTCGACGATCTTTGCCATCGATGAAGACGATCAAGCGCCCGCCGGGGGCTAAATCGACAGCGGGAAAGGTCCAGCGAAACGGATTTGCCGGATCATCGCTCAGGCCATAACCGGTCAGGGTTGCGTTGGTTGAGCTCGGGTTGTGGAGCTCGACCCAACCACGATGGTCATTGTCTTCATCGGCGAGGACGGTGCGATCCTCCGGCAGAACTTCATCGATTCGGACTTCGGCTGCTGCAACACCTATAAAAAACAGAATAAGGGCTGGCAGAAAAGTTGTGAAAAGCAGCTTCATTACAAAAAATTCACGATCATGTCATCGGGAAGGGAGCAGAAATCACGCCAGCTTCAAGGCGGATCTACCAGAGATGGATCTGCCTCAGGAGCTCAGTCCGCTGGATCAAGGTGGTACTCCGGGAGCGCGCTCATTTGATCCCCGCCAAACGTTCCTTCCATAGCTTGAAAAGATCCACCGTGGCTCGCACATCCCGCAGGCAGTACTCCGCGATCTTGCGATATTCACCGGCGGCCAGAAGGTCATTGACATCCATGCCGGTCACGCCGTGGCTTTTTGGCGATTCAATTCGGAACGCTTTGCAGTAGAAATCCAAGTTGAATCGGCGAGCAGCCCCATCCCGCCCGCTGACGCCGTAGAAGGTGAGCTGTTCGGCCAGATCACAATGAGGGTCCGTTTGGTAACGGTATCCCAACCAGTCCTTCCGGCTGATGGGCACGCTGAGCAAAGCGGAGCGAAGGTAGAGGAATGGGACGTCAAATCCGCGACCATTGAACGTGCATACGTTGTCGTAGTGCTTCGCAACATCCCAAAAGGCCGTGAGCAATTCGTTTTCGTCGACGCATGGCACAAACTCAACCGGCGCATTCTCGAGGGTCTCCTCTTCAAAATCGTCAGCTTGAAACAGCACCTGTCCACGTCCGGTTTCGGCGTTGAGCATGGCGATGCAGACCACCTGGGCGGTGAACGGCCAGAGGCTGAAATGCTGCTGAATTTCCGCACGCTTCAGCGCCTTCGCCGTCTCATCAGGCTGCCGCTCCGCGTCGCGAAACAGATACTCCTGCTGGACGTCATCAAAATGCTCCAGGCCCAGGGATGAGGTTTCAATGTCGAATACGAGACGCGGCATGCGGACCTTGTTCTAACCCGTGTCGCCGCATCCGGAAAGTGCAACGTTTGCCGGATTTGAAGGCAAGCATTGCCGGAACACCGCATTCCCACGTCACTTTTCGCATCCAAATGATACTTTGTCGCAGTTTTGAATGTTTCTGAGCCGAATGTCATCACTCGCGGCTCATCGGCTATCGCAGCAGGCACCTCAATGCCGTCAGACTTGGCGTGTCATTGCAGTTGGATCCGTTGGGCAGGATACGGTAGAGTCCCCAAACAATGAACTCTCCCCACCTTCTCGCACGGATCGCCATCGCTTTGTTCTCCCTTAATTGGGCGGGGCTCGCGGCGACGACGGACGATCCAGGACTTCAGCTTGTTCGAGAGGGGCATTGGCTCACCATTCGCGGACCACGATTGCCGGGTGAGATTCGGATCAATTATCTGGAAGCGTATTGTCGCGCAGGCTCTACCGAGGCCGATTGGGTGAAGCATACAACCATCAAGCATAAGAATGAGTTGGTGTCGATGAGCGCCGATGGGAAAGTGCTGAAACTGAAGGATACGCTCGAAGACGGAGTCATTGTCGAACACACCATCACGGCAAAAAGGGACGAAGTTGATTTTCGACTCACCGCGCACAACCCAAGCGCCGTTCGCTCCGAGGCTCATTGGGCTCAACCCTGCGTTCGACTCAGTGCGTTCATGGGATTCGACGAAAAGACGGCAGGTAACGCCACGGATTATCTGCCGCGTTCGTTTATTTTCCTTGATGGCAAACTCACGCGCATGCCCACGCCGGATTGGGCAACCCAGGCGCGCTATATGCCTGGGCAAGTGTGGTGTCCTCAAAACATCCCGCGCACCGATGTGAATCCACGTCCCTTGAGTCCACTCGTCCCTAGCAACGGTCTTATCGGGTGTTTCAGCGCGGACGATAAACTCGTCTACGCCACGGCATGGGAGCCGTATCAGGAATTATTTCAAGGGGTCATCCGCTGTTTGCATAGCGACTTCCGTCTGGGCGGCCTGAAGCCCGGTGAGACCAAACAGATCCGAGGGAAAATCTACCTCGTTCCGAATGACATCCCAGCACTGATGAAGCGCTACCAGAAGGATTTTCCGGCGCAGTGAAGGGTAGGTTCAATGGGCGCTCTCGTGCTCTCTGATATACTCTTGCTTTAAGCCAAGTTTCTCCGGGGCATGCAACACCAGCATCTTCATTCGTATATCCAGCGGTATCGAGGATGTCGTCAGCTTTGATACAACCACCATCAAGGTGATTGCCAAGGGGACCGCCCACAAAGCCGGTTGTTCGCACAAAATCCGCTGCAGCGGATGCGCAGCCCAAAATGCTTCGAGCGAATGGGCCTTCATCCACGCGAGCCAGTCGGGCATCGGCTTGCCTGAATATTTCGCCGACATCGTCGTGACGAATGTCGTAAAACTCGTCATCGAGATCGCGATCATCGCGAAGAGTCCGCCCGTCAACATTCCGGTCGCGGCACCTTGAACGGTCATTCCTCGCCACCAGATGCTCATAAATAGAAGCGGAAAATAGCTCGCTGCCGCGATGGCGAAGGCTTGTCCGACCATGAAGTTAATCTCGAAATCTTCCGCCAGACACCCCAACCCGACCGCGACCACACCGACAGAGATGGCGCACCATTTAAACATCCGCATTCGGTCTGCCGCGGAGGCGCTGGGCCGGAGTATGCGGCCGTACACATCATGGGCCAGCGCGCCCGTCATGCTTACCAACAAGCCGGAAAAAGTGCTCATGAACGCGGCGAACGCGCCCGCGCATGTAATACCGCTGAGCACCGATCCAAGCACGCCGAAGCGCTCGCGCAAGATCGTTGGGAGCCGCAACACGATCCCGTCGGTGCCTTTCACTCCCGTCAATCCATTATATAGCTCAGGCATCAGATTGCGGCCCAAAACACCGAACATCGGTGGGAAAATATAAAAGACTCCAATCAGGATCATCACCCACATCGTGGTCCGCTTCGCAGCCATGCCATCGGGATTGGTATAAAAGCGGACCAGGATGTGAGGCAATCCGGCGGTGCCGCACACGAGCGCGATGATCAGGGAATAGGTGTAGAGCAGAGCAAGTCTACGGGAGGATTGAGGATCCAGCTTTGCGGCTCTAGCCGCTTTGGTTGTCAGCGGACCGAACGGCGCGAGCCATGTTGCATCGGGTGGCGCCTTTGCGGGGAGTATTCGAGCGGGTTGAGGTCCTGTTCGGGTGGAATTCCCGCTCGTTTCAATTTTTTCCTGAAACGGAGGGTTTGCTCCCGGACTTGCGGCTAACTGTTTCGACTGCACGGAAGGATCGGCGACGTTTACTCCGAGCTGCTTCCCATATCCGCCGTACACCGACAGGAGCACAAATACCGGCACAGCGATGGCAAACATTTTCATCCAGTATTGGAATGCCTGCACCAGCGTAATGCCCTTCATGCCGCCCAGGGCCACGTTAAAGGTGATCACCGCCCCAACCATGACAACGCCGACCCAATACGGCAGACCCCTCTGGCCAAACCAGGCGATGTCTTGAAAAATGTACGCCAAAGTCGTCCCGGCACCCTTCATTTGCGGCATTGTATAGAAAAATCCGATGAACAGGACGAAAACGATCGCGATCTTCCGGAACATCGGCGAATCGTAGCGGCCTTCGGCGAAATCCGGGATGGTATAGGCCCCAAACCGCCGCAAGGGCCCGGCTATGAACAGCAGGAGAAACAAATAGCCGCAGGCATAACACACCGGATACCACAGGGCGTCATAGCCGGAAGACATCACCATGCCCGCAACTCCCATGAACGAGGCAGCACTTAGGTATTCGCCGGAGATGGCGGACGCATTCCAACCGACACTGACGCCGCGGCCCGCGACGAAAAAGTCGGAAGCGGTCCGGGAACGGCTCGCAGCCCAGAACCCCACCACAATTGTGGCGAGCACCGTGAAGCTGCTGCAGGCAAGAATCCAGGAATCTACAGCAGCGAGGAGTAGGGAAGTCGGCATGAGAGAAAAGTGTGGGTTAACTAGACGCCTTCGATGAGGTTGTTGCGGTTCTCAGCGATTCTGAGACGGAGTCTGCCGACTGTCTGCGGCATCACGGACTTCCGCGTTCTCCAGGTCGATGGACCGGCGGATGAAGAAGCCTGAAATGATCCAAACCAGTGGGAAAAAGAGGACGCCAAGCAGGAGCCAGGTCCGTGTGAATCCGCCAATTCGTTGGGCCATGAATTCCGGGGCGAAGTAGTTGCAAAGTGGCAATCCCAGCAAGGCAACGAGAAATGCGGCGGCACAGGAAATGGACAGGCGGAGTTGCCGGGACATCAATTGGCGAAGGAACGTCTCGCTGTGAACACGATCAGGCGGGGTTTGCACCCGGGTGGTGTATCAGGGAGGGACCGATGTCACAAGCCGGGCGGTTATCTGGAGCGGCGATTGGGCCTTCCCGATGTTGTGGGTGCTTCCAATCCTCACGGCTCGCGATTTACCGATTTTTCAAGTGTTGCCAACACGTTGGGGGTGCTCGGAGCAAAGCTACGGAGCAGCGCCAGAGAGCAGCCCCAGGACTCCGGACTCCGTGAATCTAAAGGGTCCGTCTCCCGGCATCGCGGCAACTGCACACGTTTCATTGCCTCGGATTAAACCACAACCTTTTGTTGCATATGCGACAAAAGGTTGCGTGAGCGATTGATTGATTGATTGAACCGTAAAGCGGCGATGGGCACCCTTCCCTCAACCGATACGGAGAGAGCGGCCGGGAGAGGGGCCTTTCAGTGTCACGTTTTTTCCGAGTCGACAAAAATTCTCGGACCGATATCAGGAGTTCTGAGCTCAGGGTGGGAGCCAACTCATTTCTCCGGACAGCCAATGCAGAATCTCCGGTATGGCATCGGTCTCCGAGCGCGCCCCTGCCTCCACCAACCGGAATCGATCGCTTCGAGGCCGCCATATCGTTGCATTGGATTCTCTCCACAAGGCAACCCCCGGCAAACCCACTGCGGCAGCTAGGTGCGTGATGCCAGAATCGTGCCCCACAAACGCGTCGGCGCCGGCGAGTCGCTGCGCGACCTCCGGCAGGGGTCGTCCCGTCAAGACCTCGCAGCGTTCCCTGGGTAGTTCCAAAGACAATTGTTCAAGACGATTCCCCTCGGCCTCCCCTCCAATAAACAGGACCCGGCGACGAGGATCGTCTCCCAGATTCCTCATCAAGTGCTGCCAAAACTCCGCTGACCAATTCTTGCTCGCGCTTCCGCTCCCGGGATGGACTGCCACGAGCCGTTGATCATGATGGGATAGGCTCGGAGAAATTCTTGTCGTGATTCGAGGGATAGGATCCGCCCCAAAAACGGCCACCCGTTCAAGAGGTCGCAGCATTTGATCCGTCGCGTGCTGTGCGGACGTTTCGTCCGGGCGATGAGGTCCCTGGATCACCTGTGCCCGCGTCACTCGAGATAAGTTGTCTCGGAAGATTTCGTCCGGATCAAACAAGTAGCTGAAGATTACGTGACATCCGGCGAAATACTCCGACATCGCAGGATCCAGGGATCCGTTGCGTGCAAAGAAGCCTGCGAGCGCGCGTGACTCAATCGGGATGACGGCATCAACAACTCCCGCCGCATCTGCGAGGCTGGCGATGTGCGGGTATCCAAGCACTTCGAGGCGTGTGTCGGGAAACGTCGAGCGAAGCGCAGCGAGAGCTGGCAGAGTTAGAATGAAGTCACCGATTGCGCCGCCTCGGATTACCAGGATTTTCCCCTGTTTCATTGGTCGAGGCTAGATCCGTGTCAACTCGTGCTGGATCACGGCAATGGCGGCGATGGCTGCGGTGTCAGCGCGCAAGACGAGCTTGCCCAGCGTTATAGGAATAGCGCCCGCGGATCGGAACTGCTGGAGTTCTTCGGGTGAAAAATCGCCCTCAGGACCGATCGCGATGGCGATGGTTTTGGGCTGCCGCTGATGCTGTCGAAGAAAATCGGTGAAGGCCGTTCCGATGTGGCGTGCGTTGGATTCCAGGGAACAGAGAAGAACCAGCTCCGGTCGGCCGTGGGTGGAATTTTTTTGAAGCCATTCCTCGGGCGTCACCGCCATCTCGATTGCCGGTAGCCAGGGCGTTCCGCACTGCTTTGCGGCTTCAATCGTGGTGGTCCTCCAGCCCGACATTTTGCTGGCTGTGTCGGCGGGGGCTAGCACACGGACGCTTCGGGCGGTGGCAAGGGGAACGATCTGGTGGGTCCCAAGCTCCGTCGCCTTCTGGAGGATTGTATCCCACGCCTTGGACTTGACGAGCGCTTGTAGGAGCGAGATGGCGGTGGTGGAAGCGGGAAGTTGTTGCCGGCGGAGGATACGAGCCGAAACGGCGGATTTGGTGACGCGGCTTACGATGCACTGTAAAAGAGCGCCGGCACCGTCCAGAATTTCGATCGATTCGCCGGGATTGACTCGCAGGACACGTGCGGCGTGCCGGCTTTGGTCGTTCCCGAGCGTGATGGTCTTCTGCTGGCAGGCTTCTGGTGGCAGAAAGAAGCGATGCATGGAGGTGGAGATGACGTAATTTCGGGAAGTCCGATTGGCAACAGATCGGGAGATGGGAATCAGCTGAAGAATTCGCGAGCCCGTTCGAAGAAGGAACGATTGTTGGGGTTTACGTCGTGGCCGCAGAGGTGGGCGAACTCTTCGAGTTTCTGGCGTTGAGCCGCATTGAGGTTGGTGGGGATTTCGACAACGATGCGAACCATCAGGTCGCCGGTGCCATGGCTTTGCAGATCCTTTGCACCGCGCCCTTTCAGACGGAATACCGTGCCGTTTTGGGTGCCGGCGGGCACCCGGATTTGAGCACCGCCGGAAAGTGTGGGGACGTTGACTTCTGCGCCGAGAGCGGCCTGGGAAAACGTGACAGGGACTTCACAGACGAGGTTGCTCCCATCGCGTTGGAATATTTCGTGTTCCCGGACACGGAGCTGGACGTAGAGATCCCCGGAGGGTCCGGCGCGGAAACCGGCGACACCGTTTCCCGTGGAACGGAGGCGCATCCCGTCGTCCACACCTGCCGGAATCTTCAGCGTGATGGTTGAAGATTGAGTCTTGCGACCCTGTCCACCGCAGGATTTGCAGGGTTTTTCGAGCGTTTGACCGGCGCCACTGCAGCGTGGGCAAGTTTGCTGGATACTGAAAATTCCTCGAGACATTACGACCCGGCCGCGGCCGCCACATTGGGTGCACGGGATTCGGCGGGATCCTTTTTCTGCACCGGTCCCGGAGCATGTGTCGCAGGCACCCGGTTTGGAGATGGTGATTTGCTTTTCCGCGCCGTGAATCGCGTCCTCGAGCGTAATCTCGAGGTCATAGCGCAGATCTTCGCCGCGTTGCGGTCCACCGGGGTTGGCTTCCTCGCCGCCGCCAAAAAAACTTTCAAAGATGCTGCCGCCGCCACCACCACCGCCGCTGAACACCTCGCGGAAAATATCCATCGGGTCATGGAATCCTCCGCCACGCCCACCGGCACCGTTTCCAGCGCGAGCGCGGGGATCGAAGGCGGCATGGCCAAACTGATCGTATGCCGCGCGCTTTTGAGGATCGCTAAGGGCTTCGTAGGCCTGGCTGAGTTCCTTAAACTTGTCCTCAGCCGACTTATCACCCGGGTTTTTATCCGGATGAAATTTTACCGCAAGCTTGCGGTAAGCCTTTTTGATTTCCTCGTCGGATGCCGAGCGGGCAACGCCGAGAATTTCGTAATAATCACGTTTACTAGCCATCGAGTCAGTCTTGGGTTGAGCCGGATGGGCATGCCGAGGAAGCGGGGGATTTGGCCACGACGACGCTGGCGGGGCGGAGCAGACGTTCGCGCAGGCGGAAGCCTTTGCGGAGCTCCTGAACGACCTGTCCTTCGGGTGCGCTCGTGGTCTCGAGTTGCGAGACGGCTTCATGCAACGCGGGGTCGAAGGGTTGCCCAAGGACGGAGATTTCTTCGAGGCCGAGCTCCGAGAACGCGGCGCGGAGTTGGCCGTGAATCATCAAGACGCCGGCCTTGAGTACGTCGATATTTGTGTTCGGTTGGTTTGCGGCGGCCATGGCCTTTTCAAAACTGTCGAGAATCGGCAACAGGCGGACGATAACACCTTCGGCGGCTGCCTTGCGGGTTTCGTCGCGTTCGCGAGCGGCTCTTTTTTTGAAATTATCGAAATCGGCGGTTGTCCGGAGCAACCGTTCAAAGAGCTCGGCTGCCTTGGCGCCCTCAGCCTTCAATGCTTGGATCTGTTCGGGGGCCAAGGTTTCGGGTGTGAAGTCTACGAGCGTCGGGGAGGTTTCCCCGGGCTGAACGGTGTTGGGTTCTGTCGGTTCCTGGCTCATTTCCTCTTAAGTGGTCGGCAAGATAGAAGGGCGAACGGGGCAGAGCAAGTGGGTGAGCCGAGTCGTCAAATCAGTCCTGCGGTTTCGGGGTAACCGCAGACGATATTCATGCTTTGGACAGCCTGCCCGCTGGCACCCTTGATAATGTTGTCTTCGGCGCAGATGACGATGAGCCGGCCGGTGCGGAGATCGAGCCGCCAGGCGATTTCCACGACATTGGTGCCGACAACATTCTTGGTATCGGGGAGGGCCTTGCCTTCGAGGATGCGGACGAAAGGTTCCGTTGCGTAGGCGGCATAGTAGCAGCTCGTAATCATTTCTGCGAGAGCCGCCGCCTCGGCCTTGGAGCTGAAGTGGTGAGCTGGAGCTAAATAGAGGGTGGTGAGGATGCCGCGGTTCACGGGGATGAGGTGAGGCGTGAACTGGACGGTGACCGGGGTGTCGGCGGCGAGGCTCAATTGTTCCTCGATCTCCGAAAGATGACGATGCTTTGGGATGCCGTAGGGGCGGACACTCTCGTTGCATTCGCAGAAGAGATAGTCCAGCTCCGCCTTGCGGCCTGCTCCACTGACGCCGCTAAGCGAGTCGGCAATAATGCCGGCCGACTTGATGAGTTGGGCTTTGAGGAGTGGAACTGTCGGGATGAGAATGCTAGTGGGGTAGCAGCCTGGCGAGGCGATGAGCGAGGCAGACTTGATCTGAGATCGGTAAAGTTCAGGGAGGCCGTAAACAGATTTTTCGAGAAGCGACGGGGCGGGGTGAAGATGGCCGTAAAACTCGGCATAGATTTCAGGGCTCTTGAGACGGAAATCGGCACTGAGATCGATCACCGTGCAACCAGAGTTCAAAAGAGGCACGGCGAACTCGGCGGCGACTCCGTGTGGGAGGGCAAGAAAAACAAAATCAGCCTGAGTCGCGAGAACGCCGGCGTTGGGTTCCGAAAATCGGAGAACCTTGGATCGCGGGTGGCTAGCAAACCTAGGAAAGACTTGCGCAACGGTCAGTCCGGCATTTTGTCGCGAGGTGACGGCGGCGAGATGAACGAGGGGATGGTTGAGCAGCAGGCGGACGAGTTCTTCGCCTGAATAACCAGACGCACCGACGATTGCGACGTTTTTCATGGAATGAGGAATTGACCAGGCGCTCGGCGTCCGGAGTGTCTGAGAGACTGGAAGGCGAATTGAGTGGAGTGCAAAACAAAAACCCCGCCGTCGGCAAGGCCGGGCGGGGTTTGAAGGAGATTGGGCGATTAGCGTTTCGAGAATTGGAAACGAGCACGCGCACCCGGTTGGCCGTACTTCTTACGTTCCTTCATACGAGGGTCGCGGGTGAGGAGACCCTCGGCTTTGAGGAGAGGACGGTAGGCGAGATCGGCCTTGAGTAATGCGCGAGCAATACCGTGGCGGGTTGCGCCGGCCTGGCCGGTGGGACCTCCGCCCTGGACGTTTACGCGCACGTCAAATTTGCCGCTGGTCGATGTCGCCGTAAACGGCTGCAGCACTGCCATCCGCTGCTGTTCCAGCGGAAAGTAGACTTCGAACGGGCGGTTATTAACGGTGACTTTTCCTGCGCCGGAGGCGAGGCGAACTCGGGCGACGGATGTCTTGCGGCGGCCGGTGCCGAGAAATTCAGTGACTTTGGTGACCATGATTTGAGTTTGGAAAAATTCAGCCTGCGTACTCGAGCTTGGCCGGCATTTGAGCGGCATGCGGGTGATCGGAGCCTGCGTAAACCTTCAGTTTCGTCAACAGTCGGTCTGCGAGGCGGTTCTTCGGCAGCATGCCCTTGACAGCATGGAGCACGAGACGTTCCGGGTGGGCCGCTCGGACCTGAGCAACCGTGCGGTACTTTTCTCCCCCTTTCCATCCAGAATACGACATGTACTCCTTGGCGGTTTCTTTCTTGCCCGAGAGCAAAACCTGGGCGGCGTTAATCACGACCACGAAGTCGCCGGCATCAAGGTGCCGCGTGAAGGTCGGTTTGTTTTTGCCGCGCAGAACGTCGGCCACCTGGACGGCCAATCGGCCCAGGACGGCGCCATTGGCATCAATGATTTGCCACGCGCGTCGCTGCATGTCCGGCTTCGGAAGATAAGTCTTCATCAAAAGTTCCAATCAAAAGGAGCGAAGGAAGTATCAATCGCCCGGGGACTCGTCAACTGTGTTTTCCTGTTGTTTCATCCAAGCAGGTCACCCCAGGGAGTGGAGTGCCTTCCAGAAACTCGAGACTAGCTCCACCGCCAGTGCTCGCAAAACTTACCTTGTCGCCCAGTCCAGCCTTGTTCACGGCCTTCACGGAATCGCCACCACCGATGATGGATTTGGCGCCGTGAGCCTGGGTCGCTTCCACAGCCGCCCGAGCCACCGCAGTGGTTCCAGCAGCGAACCGGGCATCCTCAAACATCCCCATCGGCCCGTTCCAAAGAATCGTTTTTGCGCAGGCGAGGACGGCGGCGTACTGCTTCGCTGTTTCCGGCCCGATGTCGAACCCTTCGGCATCTTCCGGAATGTCACCACTAACTACCCGCGGATTCTGGAGGTCATAGACCGGTTTGCCCTTCTTGTTCAATTTTCCGGTGTCAACCGGCGTGGCAATCACGGTATCGGAAGGGAGCAGGAACTTTACGCCCCGTTTCCGAGCCTTGTCTTCGGCGGCGAGCGCCGTGCCGATATGGTCTTTTTCAATGAGGGATTTTCCTGTTCTGCCTCCGTGGGCCAGCTTGAACGTGTACGCCATTGCGCCGCCAATCAGGACGGTATCGGCCTTGTCGAGGAGGCGGTCGATCACTTTGATTTTGTCAGAAACTTTCGCGCCGCCGAGGATGACGACAAACGGACGAACCGGATGTTCCAGTTCATCACCCAGGAACTTCAGTTCCCGCAGCATGAGAAGTCCCGCCGCACAGCGGCCACTCCACGCTTTGACGATGCGGGCGACGCCGCAGGTTGAGGCGTGAGCTCGGTGCGCAGCACCAAATGCGTCATTGACGTACACATCCGCAAGGCGCGCGAGGCGGGCAGAAAAAACCGGGTCATTCGCTTCTTCTTCAGGGTGGAACCGCACATTTTCCAGCAGGAGTATCTCGCCGTCTTTCAGGCCGTTTGCGGCAGCTTCAGCCTTTTCACCGACGCAATCGTCAACGAATTGCACCGGGCGCCCAAACATTTCCCCCAGTTTTTCGGCAACCGGCCGCAAACTCATGGTTGGTTCCCGTCGGCCCTCGGGACGCCCCAGGTGGGCTGCAAGCACCAGCCGCGCTCCTTTGCTGGCAAGCAGTTCAAGGGTTGGCAGGGTTTCCCTGATCCGGGTGGCGTCGTTGATGACCATACAACCGTCTTTTTCCTCCATCGGGACATTGTAGTCCACGCGCAGGAAGACCCGCTTACCGGAGACGTTCAGGTCGGCGACCGAGAGCTTGGCCATAAAAAGAAAGGTTGTCGAAAACAGGAATTCAAAAATACGCGACGATCGAGCAGCGATCCGTCATGGTAAATCGTAACGCCGATCTTCGCACGCGGAACCCCGAATCCGCAGGAATCGGGCCGCCAATTATAGCGAGCGGCTGTTGGGTGTCCAATCGGTTTTTTGAACTGGGCAATGTCCGTTAAGCTCGCACCATTGTCAGACATGTCCCGCCCCAGTGCGTCCGCAATACCCATTCAACCGCCCTCAGCCGCTTTCCGCGGCAAATTGGCTGGAATGGCTGCGCTCGTTTTTCTATCCGCGTCGTTGCTTTTGGCCCGTGAAAGCCGGGTCCGGCCTCCAACGCTACGCCAATTCATGGAGAAACGGGGATACACGGTCGTCAAGGTGGACCGTACCCCAGAGCAACATCTCATGGTGAACGGGCGGATCGACGGCAAGCGGGCGCGGTTTGTCGTTGATACAGGATTCACTTTTAATGCGGTGGAAACCAACTGGGCCAAGCGTCTGCCGCGGGTGTCATCGCAGGAGGAAGCCGCGCTGACACCGCCGGGAAATCCGCCGGGATCGTTTCAATTCGCACGCCTCAACCATTTTGAACTGGATGGCCGGCCGTATCCGGCGGAGGTCGCCATGGTGACCCGGTGGTGGCAGCGGGGTCTATTTCTTCCGTGGATGCCGGTTTTTAGGATGGGGGGCGCGCTCGATTGTGATGCGGTGCTGGGCGTCCCCTTTCTGCAACACCACAGGGCGGTCATCGACTATGGCCAACCGCCGGGACTGTTTGTCCGCGGCACGGCGCCTTCCTCGGAGGCGACGCGGGAAATTGAAGAATCGTTCCGTTTGAGTGGGTTTGCACCCGTAGAACCGATCTACCTGCCGCCAGGGAAATGGGTGGTATCCGCCCGAGTGAACAACCGGCAGGTGGGGTTATTGGTCGATACAGGCGGATACCGCACTGTCCTTGATCAGAGATTGGCCGCTGAGCTCGGCGTGAAGATGAGGCCGGGTGTGGATTTGATGCACGGTGTGGAAGGACGGCAGTCCACCATGACGGACGCCAGAATCCAGCGGCTCGAGTTGGGCGAGTCGGTCTTTACTAACCTCACGGTATCCGTGGCGGATCTTGCACCGTGGAATTTAAGCCCAACCCAGAAGAGTCTGCTTCTTCCCCGCGGGATTCTCGGCTCCGACCTCCTTACGGAGACCCGAGCGATTCTTGACTGCGAAACGCCGCGAATTTGGTTTTTGAAATCCGCAGTCCGGTGATTATCGAAGAAGGCCATTAGCCTGCATGCCCATACTATAAAGGTTTGAGTCGGGTATACGGCTCATCCTCCCAGTTGCTACCTGGCCAGAAAAAACTGTCCACGGCCCCATCATACCGAAGGGCGAGGTCACGGATGTTGGTCTTCTTCCACAGACCGGGTTGCAGGCGGGCCGTCCACCCGCTGTAGAGATGTCGATGCCACGGGCACGCGGCGACGATGAAACGCCCTTGCCAGCGGTTGATTTGATCCTTCAGCCACAACTTTCCCTCGGCGGGCACTTGCTGAGAGGCACCCATATGATAGGCGTAGCTCGTGGTGAAATCACCGGGCGCCCCGTAGTACTCCCAGCCCAAGTCGATGGGTATCCGTCCATTAGTACGGTCGGATTTGCAAATAAAGACGTTGGTGGTGGCGAGATATTTGGAGCTCTCCAGGTAGTTCGTGCCACCGCCGGAATAGCCGCTCCGAAGGCCTGGGTTTACCAGGAAAAGAGGAGGACGATCCTGATTGTCCTCCTGGTAAAGCCGGATGCCGATCCCGATCTGCTTCAAGTTGTTTACGCAATGCATCCTGCGGGCTAGCTCTGTCGAGCGGCCGAGCGTGGGCAGAAGCATTGACGCGAGAATCGCGATAATTGCGATCACGACCAGCAGTTCGATGAGGGTGAAGCCCGCGGAAGATATTGCCGCAAGGGGGCGGCGACGGCGGAAACCGGAGTTCATTGTTCGGATCGAATATCCGCCTGGCCCGGAAGTCAATGTTCGAGTGGTGCCAGGACGCGTCCATAAAGCCTCTCAAAGATTCATGCGTCGTCGTTTAACCAACTTTTGTTGCACCTGCGATGAAAGGTTGTTGTGGAGCTAGGTGAGGTGGAACGTGTGCAGTTGTCGGCTGGCATCGCGCAGCACTGCCACTCGCTGTTGCCATGCCTGTTCACCCAAGTACCCGGGGGGGAGTATCGGGTCGGGAAGCATTGGATCGTACGTGACAGCCGCCAACCAAGCCTTACGTTCCGCCGCCGCCCACCGCAGCAACGCCTTTGCCGCCGCATCGCTTCGAAGAACGCCAACCGGTCGCTCGAAAAGGGTTTTTAGATGTTGAGAATAGAGTCGATTGATGCGCTCGAAGTCCCATGCGCCGGCGACGATTTCCGCGTCTGATTCGCCGGCACCCGGACGGGCCTCTAGCAGAATGAGCGATTTTACATTGATCTTTCCGCCGCCGAGAACCTGCCGTTCCTCGGTCAGCGGGTCGGGTTGAATCCACACGCTGTTTTGGAGACACCCGAAGCTCTTTTGGCGCAAATAGCGTCGCAGGCGTTCACGCTCGGTGTTTTTTCCCGTGGGCACGTCGAAGAGCACTAGCCTCCACTGGCCGTCCCAAGGTCGTGCCCAGCGTTCCTGGGGGTCTCGCCCACCCAAGACCCGCAAACGCCCTTGCGCGGATAGCCGATAGAGCCGGTCGTCCTGAGAGCCGGTGCCCCGTTCCAGGAGTTGTTGCCGCTCCAGCAGGGCGACCTGACGCATGAGTCCGTTGCTGTAAGCCCAGCTTTCGTAGGAATCGGTCAGGTTTCGAAACGTTGGCTGGATCAGCAGTTCGGCGGACCAGAGCAGCAGATTTAAGAATTCCTCGGTCTTGGGCTGCATTGGAAAAATTTGGAACAATAATGATAAAAAGCAATACAACCTTTTGTTGCATCTGCAACAAAAGGTTGTTGCGGGTCTTCTTGAAGTCGGATGAGCAGGATTCGTCGCGCGCCTTGGCCACTGAAGGGAGTGGAGGCAGGCGTCTCCTTCACGATGCGCCAAGCCTGCTGCTTCACGAATAGACTCCGTATTCAATACGACCGAGGAGATCCTCGACTTCACGGACGCTGAGTTCCGGAAATGGTGCGCGGTACAGGGTTCGAACCTGTGACCCCTACAGTGTCAATGTAGTGCTCTACCACTGAGCTAACCGCGCGTCTGCCAAGAGCGGCCCGGAATCTACGGGTCGACCCGGGTGAGGCAAGGTCTTTTTCCAAGGTCCGCACTAAAGCTGCAACCCAGACTGCATTTTTTCGGCTAGGCGTTTGGTGAATTCCTCGGCCGCATTGTACCCGGAAATCTTGAGCTTGGTCTGGAATGCTGCCACTTCAATCAGACGGGCCAGATCGCGACCCGGCCGGACAGGAATCGTCATCCGAGGCACCTGAATCCCCAACAATTCTTCGTACACCTGATCCAGTCCCAAGCGGTCTACCTCCTTGGCATCGTCCCAATTTTTCAGTTCCACCAGCACGTCGACACGCTTTTCGCGGCGGACAGCACCGACACCGAACGTTGCGGCAACATTAATAATCCCGATACCGCGCACCTCCATTAGATTGCGGCCCTCTTCCTTCGCAGTGCCGACCAACTCCCGCCCCTCGCGGAGTTGCAGCAGCACGACGTCGTCAGCGACCAGACTGTAGCCGCGTTCGACCAGGCCCAACACAGCCTCGCTCTTGCCGATGCCGCTCTCACCCTGGACGATCACCCCCACGCCCTGGATGTCCACCATGCAGCCATGGACCTGTCCGCTTGGGGCAAACATGTCTTCCAGCGCAAGCGTCGCTAGATTGATGAATTTCATGGTGATCCATTCGCTTTCAAACACGGGAACGCCTGTCGCATTGGCGGCGTTGATCAAACTTTTCTCCGGCTTGATTCCGCGACAAAAAACGACGCAAGGAATCCGGTGAGCGAACAGTTCACGGTACCGGGTTTCGCGAGTTTGGCGGTCGAGGGACCCTAAGTAAGCGGTCTCGACATTGCCAACGACCTGAACACGGCGCGGGGCGAAGTATTGTTTGAAACCGGCTAGGACGAGGCCGGGGCGATTGACGGTTGGTTCGCGGATTGGGCGTTGGAGACCGGACTCGCCGGCGAGTTGCCGCATCTTGAGGGCTTCGGAGTGTTTGGCGAAGAATTGTCGGACCGTGATCGGCGGCTGTTTCGGGGAATTCATAGAAGGGGTTGCAATGTAGGTCGCATGGGCCCGGCACCCGGCTGGTCAGGCCGTTTCATTCAAAAGGCATTCGCGATGCGTGTCGAGCCGGGAGCCATCACGTCCCGGGCTAGCTCCAGAGCGCCGACGGGTACGGAGTCTTCGCGCAGCTCAGCGAGCGCCACTCGGGGGCCGGGAAGAAAGGAGTCCATGACATAACGTGGGAGCCGGTCTTGCACGCGGGATCGCAGGGGTTCACCGAGCAGGGAGAGTCCGCCGCCAAGGATGATGATCTCTGGGTGGATCAAATTTACAACATGCGACAACCCGAAGGCGAGGTCATCGACCGTCTCGTTTAGGAGCCGTGTTGCGAGTTCATCGTGGGCCGTGAGGGCGGCCGTAAGATGGCGTGCCTCGCAACCCGGGGAGCCGGCACAGAGCTGGCCGAGCGCCGTATTCGGCTCCTGGACGATGGCATTGCGGATACGTTGATCCACGGCCCACCCGGAACACCGCTTCTCAAGGAGAGTTCCCGTGCGGTCGAGTCGGATGTGGCCGATCTCAGCCTCACCGGGTTTTGCCCCGTGATAGATCCGGCCGTCGACGACAAGCCCGCCTCCCACGCCGCTTCCGAGTGTGACATAGAAAACTGGGTTTGAACCACGTCCGGATCCATGTCGAGCTTCGCCGAGGGCTCCCGTGTTGCCGTCGTTATCGACGGCTACCGGGAGTGAAGTCCGCTCGTGCAACCACGATCTCAGGTCGAACTCAGACCATCCCGTCACCTGGTGGGAGCAGCAAATCCGGCCTGTTTGCCAATCCACGGGGCCGCCGAAGCCGACCCCGACTGCCACGGGGTGCAAGCGTTGGAGCAGGGCTGGAAGTGTCGATGCAATTTGCGATCGAATGCCGGCACCGCCACTGGCGGGATTGACGGTGAATCGGTGCCGTTCGACGATCGAGCCGACGTCGTTTCCAGCGACCACCTGCAGTTTGGTGCCGCCGATTTCGATTCCGACGAGATGCATGAGTGAATTCAGACGACACTGTTTGGAAACATCAAAAAACAAACGACGAATTTTGTGAGGTCGCCGTCTCAGACCCAATCGCACATCGATTCGACCGCGGTGGAGGAACCGTCCCGGAGCCAGCCATCCAATTGAGCGGGATCCTTCAATTGCTGGCCGCGCTGTCGGGAAACTGCCACAAAACGGCAGGCCACCTCGGGCAACGCGGTGAGGTCTCCCCAAAGTTTTTCGAATTGGAGTACGGGGAAGACGTCTTCCTGGCCGTGCCCCCATCGTTTCTTGACCTCTTTGAGGGTGATGTAGGTTGGCAACCGGGCGGCGAGAATTCGAACGGCGGCCGTGATTTTTTCAGCCGGCCCAGGGCCCGCGTGCAGATCGTTCCCGGCGAGTATATCCGCCCGTGACAGGCCGAAGGCCGACAGGAGGCGGTCGAGATCAATCCAGGTGGTCATCGAGTTGTAGTAGCGGAGGTGGAATTCCTGCTCGTCTCGAGGGAGGGCCAATCCTTCGATGAGGCGGACCGACCTGTTGATTCGGGCAAGCCCTCCACCTCGGTCTTCGAGACGGCGGGATAACATTTCGAACGAAAGTGCGGCGCCGCATTCTGCGTGGAGGCCGAGCAATCCAGGGTCGACGGACGCCCCCAACGTATCGATGTTATGAAGGAGAAAATACTTCAGCTGTGGCCGTTCTTGGAGGAGGCCAGCCAGAACGCCGTTTCGCAGCAGATTCGGGAACTCGTAAAAATGTCCCACTGGGTGCAGACACTGCAAAGGAACGTTGTCGGTATAGTCGGAGGCTTCCGGACCGGATCGCGCCCAACGGATGAGGGCGGTGCGGAGGCTGTCGCGCACCTTTTGCTGCTGTTCGTCCAGCCGTTGCTGAGGCATCTCCTCCCAGGCAAACCGCAAATCGCGCTCGGTCGGAACAAGCCGGAGTCCAACGCTGCGGCCGGGTGAGAGGAGTAATGGCCCGGGATACGTCGGGAAATCTGCCCGGTCGAGATATGCGGCAGTCGGGCCGTGCGTAAAATGGCTCGTCGTAAACAAGTGCGGGATCGGAACTCCAGCGAGGCGCGAGCTCCGGCGTGATTTCGCGAGATGCACTTCCAGAAACGTGCGATGTCGACCCGCAAACTGGCTGAAAGGACTCAGCGCCTTGCAGATTCCGGCTCCCTGAGTCCAGCGCGATCCCGCCCCGGCCGACAGCGTGATCACGGCCACCTCGCCGTTCCGCAGGATTTCTTCACCGCGCCGGCGCCACGCCTCCGCGTCGGACCCTTCCGATGCAATCGTTTGAACATCGGAATCCTCGACATTCTCAATGTTCGTGTCGGCGCGAAGACGATTCTGTGCGAGGCCGATTCGCCCGCTACGCAGGTCCGCCCGAATCTGCTCGTGTTGCACGCGGTCAAATCCGTTCTCGTTGAGCAGGGATATCAATGAATCGCTGCCGGACGCCAAACTCCGCCCACGCGGCAGCAAGACATCGAAGAGGCCCGGCGCCAATCCGCGGAATGCCTCGACACTCCTGGCTGCATTGCCCACCCGGTCAAGCTCAGCCCGCCGGGTGGCCGACAACTCGTGCCGCTGCTGGCGCAAGAGGCGGGGAATCGTGAGTGTATAGTATCCGGCCGGCATGAGGGCGTGTTCGCCCATGAGTAAATCCGCCCGGGTGCCGTGTTCGTTAATTGCATAGTCAAAAACCACTGGCTCCATTGCGAATGGGAGCGCGTGTTGCAATTCCCGTCGGGTGCGGGAAAGAATCTCTTGCAGGCGCGATTGGGCGGCCTCCTTGCGCCGTGGATCGAAAATGAACCCCATGCCTCCGCCCGACATCCCGCCCAACATCCAAAATCCCCAAAAGTCGGCTCCAAATTCGGCCTCCACTCGCGCGATGAGTTGTTCCGTATAATAATTGGTGGCCCAAGGGATGATTGTCTGGATCGGTCCGCGAAAATTACGTGTCGTGGCCTTCCCTAAAGCCCGGATATCCCCTTGTTTTAGGGCGAGGAGGATTTCATCCAGAATGTTTAGCGCATCGCGCCGCGCCTCCCATTCTCTCTCGGACCGCAAGAGATATTTCTCGGTGACCATCTCGAGGATGGGACCGACGTTTTGAGCCATGCCTCCGTGGACAACCACCAGGGAGTCCTGCAATTTGTGGCGCGTTTCGTCCGACACCGCGTCCAGCCCGAGAATGCGGTGCTGCGGCATCAGGCGTCCGCGGCTTATCCCCCATTCCGGGTCGCCGTCCGCGGCCAAAACGCCTTCAATAAGTTTCATCCCAGGCCAGACGCCTCCCGAGTCCTGCCAGCCGCCGCCGGAGCCCCCCAGCCATTCTCCAAGCAATGCCCGGGCAAGAACGAGGCGTCGTTCGGATTCCTCCAAGGGTCCGGTGAGCGACGCCGCCTGACCGGTCGCTCGCATACACACGCTGATTAATGAGCCAAGGAGATTCGTGGAAACCGCCAGGCGCGATCCTTTCGGGATGTCGTTTACCGAGGAAACAATCTCCAGCCCGCGACCCGGCCCGACCAACCGCGCAAGCAGATCTTCCAGCGATTGCCCCGAACCCTCAATCCCGGGTGGCACGATGCCCGATGCGATGACCGCCGCCTTCAGCAATCCGAGGTAGTCCCGGGCAAAATCGAACACCTCAGCCAACGACGTGATATCCGAGCTTGCAGCCAGATCGACCGACGTCAGCCGCAACAGCGGTTCATCGAGAACCCGCAACCAGGCGCTTACCGGCGGGCGCGGTTCCGGATCCCGCGCATGCACTCCAAGGTCCACCGAAATATTGAGAACACGCGCTCCTTCAGGGAAATCCATCCCAAGGAAAAAAATGTCACTCCACGCCGAATGCGTTAGATCCATCCGCACCGGAGTCAGTTCGCGAAGGATTGGAAACGAGCCATCCGGACCACAACGCAACAGCTCGGGTCGCAGTCGCAACGGTTGATCGGCGGGATGTCCCATGCGGAACATCCACTGATTGCCCCGCACCGTTCGGACACTGCGCCGTACCTGGTCGGCGAGAGTCTGGAATGCGAGCCGTTGGTAGGCCGTGGCGAGGGCTGAACAAAGTCCATCCGACGCCCCGTCGTTCACCTGCACCGCCAAAAAAGTGTCGATGGCCTCCTCAAACCGGCGGTTGAGCAGTTGTTCGAAACCGAGGAATGGAATGAGCGGGCATCGTGAATTATCTGTACCGGGCGCCGCGGTGGCGATGAGCGGTGGTAAATGAAACCGATGGAGGGCGTAGAGGAAAAAAAGGGCGCGGACCCTTTCATATAGGTTGTCGCTGTTGCGGCGGAAGAGATCCAGTTCGGCGGCGGCATTCAGCAGATCCGATGCGCTCGCTCCGCGACATGCCATCTCCAGCGGTTGATTCCGCACGGATGGATCCGAAGAAGTGATGAGGCCGGAAAGACTGCGCATGACAGGGGCAGAGACTCCGCGAAGGCCGGCGAACGGTCAATGTTGGTCGATACTTTCAATCCGATCGAAGGCGAGCGATTCCACAAAGATCGATCAGCGCGCAATCTGGGCTTACATCGCCTTTCTTCTTCTTCCGGTTTCCTGTATTTCTCCCGACCATGTTTCAGCACATCGCCCTCGCTGACTTTGATCTCACCACCCTTGCGCAACAATTTGCGATGTGGGGCTACAAACCGAGTCACGCCGCGCGGGTACTCCGGGCATTTTATTCCGGCGATGACTTCTTGCCTGCGGTCACGTTCGGTCTGCCCCGGGGTTTGGTCGAGCGGATGCGGACTGGGTTCGCTCCCAGCGCCGCGACGGTGGTCGAGCGGCAGCTGGCCAGCGATGGAACAACCAAACTGCTGCTCCGTCTGGGCGATCAGCGAACGGTGGAATCGGTGCTGATGCCCGGCTTCCGGGCGGATCGCGCCGCGGGTTGCCTTTCGTCGCAGGTCGGCTGCGCGATGGGTTGTGATTTTTGCGCCACGACCAAGACCGGCTTCGAACGGAATCTCACCGCCGCAGAAATCGTCGAACAGTTTTTAGCCCTGCGGCGCGAGGCGTCCGCCGTCGGCCGCAGACTGCAGACCGTGGTCTTCATGGGCATGGGGGAACCGCTTCTCAACCTCGAACACGTTCTCGCGGCTGTGCATCGGCTTGCAGACAATTCTCTCGGAGCACTCGGCTGGCGGCAGATCACCGTCTCCACGGTTGGTATCGTGCCTGGGATCGATGCGCTCACGTCCACGGGCCTCAATTTCCACCTCGCGGTTTCCCTTCACGCCCCCGATGACACCACGCGCGCCCGGTTGTTGCCTATGGGTAAGCGATTTCCCATCGCGGACATCCTGGCTGCAGCCGATCGTTTCCAAGCTCGCCGCGGTCGGCCGGTGACGATCCAGTACTGTCTGCTTGCCGGCGTGAATGACTCTCTGGACCATGCCCGTCTCCTCGCCGAATTGCTCGGCACGCGCCGCATGCACATCAACTTGCTTCGCTACAATCCCACCGGCCTGAGTTTACGGGGCGTCGCCTATGAGCCGGCGTCCGATGAATCCGCCGAGGCGTTTGCAGGGGTGCTGCGCGGACGCCAACTCGTCGTACATTTTCGCCGTTCGCGCGGCCCTGATATTGACGCTGCGTGTGGCCAATTGCGCCGCAGGGCCGGCATCGCCTCAGAACTCTGACCTCGTGGAATCTAAAGGACCCCTCGCCCGGCCTCGGCAGCCACGCTGCCCGCATCGGATGCGGGGAGACTGGACTTACACCATTTACTTGCTCAGCGCGATGCGGAACGGCGCTTGCAAAAGTGGAGCCTACCCACTACCACTTTCTAAGTGGCCGCGGCCATTTGCAGCGGTGTTTGGAGTTCGCAACCATGACCCTTTGCATAACGGTCAATACAATCGGGCTGAGCTCTAAGAGCCGGCGACCCCAAATGAAGGGCACGGGATGGGAGCGGCCTCATGGTGTGACGCGACTGACACCTCTGCGGTCGCCGGGCAAAATTGTTGGCGCACAACTCGACCTCCGATGTCAGCCCGCGGTTTAAATGTCATACTGGCCGTCGTCGCTATAGTATTGGGCAGCGTCGCGGCGAACTTTGGCCTTCGCCTTCGACACCTCCAATCACAGGCGGATGCCGTTGCTTTCCGTGACGCTACCATGGATCCCGAAACCACGGCTGGGCCGGTTATCATGGAGTCGTCGACCCTCCCCGCTTCGAAGGAAAATCGGGAGGAATCCCCGCCGGCACTGGATCGGGCATCTTGGAAGAGGCTCGAGGCCGACGATTACCCAACCTACATCCGTAATCTCCGGCAGACGGGCTGTCCGGAGTCGACGATCCGCGACATCATCATGGGCAATTTGAACCGGAATTTTGCGTCACAACGGGCGCAATTGACGACTCCCAGTGTCCCGCCGTTCTGGCAGTCGGTTCCGAAGCTTTCTGGGGGGGAACTCCAGGCTCGAGAGGAGCAGTTGCGCGCGTTGGATCAGAAAAAGAAGGAGATGCTCCGCAGCCTACTGGGGATCGATCCCGGGATTGAACTGCGCAAGATCCGGGACGGATTTGGCTATACCGACAATCGCCTCGGAGGTCTTTCCGAGGAGAAGCAGGATCAGGTGAGTCTTGTGCGCGAGGAGCAAAACGAGCTTTGGCGGCAGGTACAGGCGGCCCCCGTGGATCCCGCAGCGTCGCCGGATGCGTTATCGCTGGAATTGCAGCGGCTGGACGAGGATCGGTTGGCTCGATTGGCGCAGATTCTCAGGCCGGCGGAACTGATTGAGCACGAGCTGCAGACATCCTGGACGGCCATCCAACTTCGTGAAAGCCTCGCTGGCTTTCAGACCAGCGCGGCTGAATTCCGGATGCTTTACGATCTGCAGAAGCCGTTCGACGATGAGTATGTTCACAGGTTTGGCAACCGGACGGACGGACGAGGAAGCCCTGCTCCGCAAACAGTCGGCGGGGCAGCAGCTTGAGGTCCGATACAAAACCGTTCTTGGGGAACAGCGATACGCCGAAATCATGGCGGAGCAGAGAAACAAACCCTAGCTTCAGCTTGCTTCAACCCGGCGAACGGGTCGCCGATCACTGTCAACCAATCACCGGTGCGCGATCCGTCGGATGCCCTACCGAATCATGCTTCCTATCCCGCCCCGTGTCACCTCGCCCCGTCACTGGTTGCTCGGCCCGGCGTACTATGCCCAACGCGATCCGTTGCGCGTGATTCCGCAATGGATCCGTGAGTGCGGCGACATTTTCACGATCACATCCCCGTTGGGAAAGGCAGCCGTGGTCGCCACCCCGGAACTCGCGCACCAGGTGTTGGTCGCACGCTCAGCCCGGTACCAGAAGAAGAGCCGCGCCTACGCCGTGCTCCGCCTCCTCTTGGGCAACGGCTTGGTCACGAGCGAAGGAGAATTCTGGCGCGGGCAACGGAAACTCGTGCAACCGGCCTTTCATCGCCGCCGGCTCGACGCGCTCTTCGGCATGATGGTCGAGCGCGTGACCGACTGCATCGAACGGCTCGCCCTCGATGCTTCGGGAACCGTCCCCGTCGATATGACTCCGATCCTGTCGCACCTCACACTCGATATTATTGCGCGGGCGATGTTCAGCTCCGATGTCGCAGGCTCGGCGGCGGACGTGAGCCGCCACATCGCCATCCTCAATCAGTATGCATTGCGGCTGCTCCGGCAGCCGTGGCTGTTCTTGTTGCCCCGAGGAATCCCCACGCCGTTCAACGGCGCACAAGTCCGTTCCTTCCGGGGGCTGAACCGGATTGTCGCCGATATCATCCAAGCCCGCCGCAAGGAACCCGGCGCGCACGATGACCTGCTGGCCATGCTGTTGTCCGCAGTCGAGGAGGGCACAGGGCGCGGCATGACGGACGAACAGCTCCGCGACGAGGTGATGACCATTTTTGTGGCGGGGCACGAGACGACGGCAAATGCCATGGCGTGGTTGCTCCATCTCGTTTCCCAAAACAGCGCCATCGAGGAGCGATTGCTGGAGGAGATCGACGCGCACTGGCCGGCCGGCGGGCTGACGCTGGAATCTCTCGGTGCGTTCCCCTACGTGCGCCAGGTCATCGAGGAATCCCTCCGCATCTACCCCTCGATCTGGTCGATCGGCCGCCAGTGCACCAAGGAGGATGAACTCGGCGGCTACCGGATTCCGGTAGGGATGAACGTCGTGGTGCCCATCTTTTACTTCCACTGGAGCGAACGTTATTGGGATGAACCCGGGGAATTCGAACCGTCACGCTTTGCACCCCGGCACAGGCCGTCCGCGGAGCCCCTGATCTATTTCCCGTTCGGCGCCGGTCCGCGAAGCTGCATTGGCAACCATTTCGCGCTGCAGGAGCTGATGATCCTGACGATCCTGCTCCATCGCAATTATCAATTCCTATCCGTCCCGGGCTTCCGAGTCGAGCCCGACCCGCTCATCACATTGCGGCCGCGCTATGGGATGCAATTGCAGGTCCGTCCGCGTTCGGAGCATCGGACCTCGCCTCAGGAATCCGAACCTCGTGGAAACTAAGTAGCCCCTCACGCGACCTCTGTGGCCACCCTCCCCGCATCGGATGTGGGGAGGGCAGAGGTGAGAGGCCTGGGGGTGTCGCGCTTACGCCAACGACCCCGCGCTTGCCACGCCGACGTGTTTCGCGAAAGCTCGCGTCCACATGCCGTTCACCTCGCTCATGCAGAGTGCTCCCGGACCGGAGACCGTCATCGATGGCGCGCGGTATCTCTATTTTGCCGGCACCAGCTATCTCGGCCTCGCCGCGCACCCGGAGGTCATCGAGGCGGGGTGCGATGCCATGCGCCGCTATGGGGTCCATACGGCGACGACGCGAGCGCGCTTCGGCACCAATCCGCCAGTGCGCGAAGTTGAGCAGCGCGCGGCTGAGTTCTTTGGCACGGAGGACGCCTTCTACTTCAGCAGCGGCTACGTGGCGAACCACATCATGGTCGCCGCGCTTGCGCCTGAAGCGGAATCGGTGCTGGTGGACGAGGCGGCCCACTATTGCGTCATGGAAGCGGCGCGCCTGACGGGGCTGCCGGTGGAAATGTTCCGGCATCGCGATGCGAAGGATCTCGCACGGCGGGCGCAGAATAAGTCCCGCGTGCTCGTGATGGCCGACGCAGTCGGGCCGTCCAGCGGCACGCTCGCTCCAGTTTTGGACTATCTGCAGGCGCTGGCGGGATGCAACCGGGCGCTGCTGCTGCTCGACGACGCGCACGGCTTCGGCGTGCTCGGCGACAAAGGGCGCGGCCTGCTCGACGAACTCGGTCTCTGGCCTAGGGCGAACCGCTTGCCCGCGTTGCAAGGCGTGAGCCTCTTCGTCTGTGGCACGCTTGCCAAGGCGCTCGGCGGCTTCGGAGGAATCATCCCCGGCACGCGCGAATTCGTGGCCCGGGCGCGGGTGTCATCACACTATTTCGACGGGGCGAGTGCGCCTGCCTCCGCTGTCGCCGGCGCGACGGCAAAGGCGTTGGAAATCGTCGCCACCGAACCTGGACTACGAACTCGACTGCGTGAAAACACCCTCCGGTTGCGCGCCGGATTGCGCCGGCTGGGACTCGACGTTCCAGCGAGCACGACAGCGAATCTGGGTGTAACCGTGGGCGATGAGTCCACGATGCGGCGCATCCACGAGGCGTTGAAGGCCTGCGGAATCATGGTTCCTTACGTCGGCACCTACAGCGGCATTCCTCCCGAGGGCGTGCTGCGGTTCGCGGTGTTCGCCAATCATACGGATGCTCAAATCGACCGACTGCTTGGGGAACTCCGATCCATCCTATGAAATTCCCGCTGCGCAAGCAGCCCGCACCCCGAAACTAGATCGCACCATAGAACTCCGCCTCCGGGACCTCCGCCTGCCCATGCGTCACGCGTTCACGATCGCGCTGGGCACGACCACCGTGCAGCACAACCTGCTTGTCGAGCTGCAGCAGGATGGCATGAAGGGCTATGGCGAAGGCGCTTCGTCCCACGCGTACCACGCGTTCACCGCCGATTCCATGCGCGCGGCGCTCGAAGCAGCCCGTCCGCAGATCGAACACGAATCGCTCGACGACCCCTCAACTCTCTGGGACCGCCTGCTGCCGGTGCTGGGCCACAACCGCTTCGCGCTCTGCGCGCTCGATCAGGCGGCGCACGACCTGTGGGGCAAGCTGCGCGGCGCGCCCGTCTGGAAGCGATGGGGGCTGGAGCTGCGCAACCTGCCGTTGAGCAACTACACCCTCGGCATCGATCCGATTGAGAAGATGGTCGCCAAAATGAAGGAATTCGACGGGTGGCCAATCTATAAGATTAAGCTCGGCACGCCCGACGACCTCGCCGTTGTCCGCGAGCTGCGCCGCCACACCGACGCGGTGTTTCGCATCGACGCGAATACCGCCTGGAGCGTGGAGCAGACTCTCGCGCTCGCGCCGGAGCTGAAGACGCTAGGCGTGGAGTTCATCGAGCAACCCTTGAAGGCGGATGATTGGGAGGAGATGCGCCGCGTCTTCCGCGAGTGCCCGCTGCCGGTGTTCGCGGATGAGAGCTGTCTCGTCGAAGAGGATGTGCCGCGCTGCGCCGGATTCTTCCACGGTATCAACATCAAACTGACCAAGGCGGGCGGGCTCATGCCTGCTCGGCGGATGATCGCTCGCGCCCGGGAGCTCGGTCTGCGCGTCATGGTCGGCTGTATGAACGAGAGCTCGGTCGGCATCAGTGCCATCGGCCAACTTCTCCCGCTGCTCGATTATGTAGACATGGATGGCGCGGTTCTTATCGCCCGGATATCGCCACCGGTGTATACTTGGACAAGGGTCGCGCGATTTTTCCTGACGAGAATGGCAACGGAGTCCGGTTGCTGGATCCTATTGAATGAACCCGCTCATCCCCGCAACCGATCACACCAGCCTCTGGGCTATCATTGCCGTGGGGACGGCCGTGGCGGTCTGGCTGGAGCAGACGTATCGCTGGGCCGCGCGGCTAAGCGGGCCGGTGCTTGCGTTGATCATCGCGATAGCGCTGGCGAACACCCGCGTGGTGCCGACGGAATCGCCAGCCTACGAATTCGTCGGCGACTGGCTGGTGCCGCTGGCCATCCCGCTGCTGCTCTTCCGCGCCAATATTCGTGAGATTTTCCACACCGGCGGGCGGATGTTCCTGGTCTTCCATATCAGCACCGTAGGCACGCTGCTCGGGACATTCCTCGCAGTCTAGCTGCTGCGCGGGCGGCTCGGCTCGCCGGACACCGAGCACGCCGCGGGTATGATGGCCGCGAGCTATATCGGCGGCGGCGTGAATTTTCTCGCGCTGAAGGCCAGCTACGGGGTACGCGCCGAGGATCTCAAATCCGCTCATTGTCTCCGACAACTTCGTGATGGCGGGCATCTTTGTCACACTGCTCGGCATCGCCGCGAGCCGCTGGTTCCGGGCACGTTTCCCGCATCCGCACTCGCTCGATGCAGACGCCGAGGTCGCGAAGACCCTCGCCGCCTCACACTGGCAGCGGAAAGGCATCGCGCTGATCGACGTGGCAAAGTCCTTCGCCTTCGTGGCCGTCGCGTTGGCCGGCGTGGCGGGACGCCTGACAAAAAGCGCGTTTGGCGATGTGACGCACGGGGGCATGGGCCTTCAGACGATCGCGGTGCTTTGTACGAATAAGTTCGTCCTTCTCACTTTGGTCGCACTGGCGATGGCCACGGTCTTCTCCCGACCGCTGAAAGAAGTGAACGGCCCCGAGGAGTTCGGCAGCTACCTGCTGTCGCTGTTTCTCTTCACCCTCGGCCTGCCCGCTGATCTCGTAACCGTGCTGACGCAGGCACCGTTCTTCTTCGTCTTTTGCGGCATTATCGCCGCGGTCAACCTCGCCTTCACGCTCTCCGTCGGAAAACTTCTTCGCCTGAACCTTGAAGAACTCCTCCTCGCCGTGAACGCCAACCTCGGCGGTGCTCCAAGCGCCGCGGCAATGGCTATCGGCGCCGGATGGTCGCGGCTGGTTTTGCCGGGGATCCTTGTGGGCATATGGGGCTACGTGATTGGCACGCCGATCGGGGTGCTGGTGGTGGAGTTGCTCCGGCGTTGAAATCCATCGCGTCCGGTGGCCGGGTAGAGCTGAAATTAGAACGGATGGAGTTGGAAATTTTTTCCAACGTCGTGCATCTTACCCAATATGGCCAATATCATTGCCCCCCCACCTTGGCGGATCCCCGACTCGCTGGTAACTCCTGAAAGTGTCTATCGCAGCCGCCGCCGGTTCCTCCGTCATTTGGGTTTCGGTGCGGCCGGCACCCTCGCACTTGCCAGTGCAGGCTGTGGAAATTCCGAATCGGCCGTGCCACCGGTTTCCTCCGGCACGAATTCAGCCGGTGGATTGGACGCCCCTGCTGCTGGAGTCGGAAAATACCCCGCTCGCCGCAACCCAGATTTCGACCCAAAGTGGAAGCTAAGCGATGAAAAAACGGCTGCCACGTACAACAACTACTACGAGTTTTCGACACAAAAGGACCGCGTCCACCGACTCGTCGGCGGGTTCGTAATCAGTCCCTGGCCGCTGGAGATTTACGGACTCTGTGATAAGCCTTGGAAGGGCGACCTCAACGACTTGATCGCCGAATTCGGCCTCGAAGAGCGCATCTATCGGTTCCGGTGTGTCGAGGCCTGGGCCATGATCGTTCCGTGGACCGGCTTTCCGCTCTCCAAGTTGCTCGAAAAGGTGGCGCCGAAATCGGATGCCCGATTCGTCCGACTCGAAACTGTTAGCCGACCGAACCAGATGCCGTCCTATGCCCGACTCGTAAGCAACGGCTATCCCCTGCCCTACAACGAGGGACTGCGTATGGACGAGGCAATGCACCCTCTGACCTTGGTTGCGACAGGTATTTACGGAAAGGCGTTGCCGAAGCAGCACGGCGCGCCCGCCCGTCTCGTGGTGCCATGGAAGTACGGCTACAAGAGCATCAAGAGTATCGTGAAAATTGAACTGGTCGCCCGTCAACCGGCCACCCTGTGGGAGACGCTTGGACCGGATGAATATCCGTTCGAATCCAACGTGGATCCCGCTGTTCCTCATCCGCGCTGGTCTCAGGCGACCGAACGAATGATCGATACCGGAGATCGAGTGCCCACGCTGCCCTATAACGGATACGCCGAAGCCGTCGCAAAATTGTACAAAAAGTCCTAACGAGGAAGTTTGAACATCTCTCGCCAAACCGGAAACCACTGCTAGGTTGTCGTTTGTGTTCCGTCGGTTAAATCCTTGGCACCTGTTCGTTGGCCTCTGTGTATTGATCGGCCCTACCCATGGGATCGGACTTCTTCATGCGGACGGCACCCCTAGTGTTGCGCCCGGACTCTCCTGGGATCCAGGTTCCCAAAAGCTGAGTGCCAACATCGATGGATGGTCACTTCCCAAAACCCTCGCCCGCCTGTCTCGCATCACTGGTTGGGAGGTCCGAATCGAACCCGGTGCTGATCAACGGATTGCAACCAGATTCCATCTCCTGGATCCCAGCGACGCCCTTCAACGGTTGCTGGGCAATCTCAACTTCGCCGTCCTTCCTCGGTCCAATACGGTTCCCCAGCTGTTGATCTATCGGACGTCCGCCACACAGGCGACCGAAGTTGTTCCCGCCGCTGGAAAAATCGGTGATGAACTCCTGATCACTCTGAAACCCGGAGACCCCTCGCGAATAGATGCTATCGCGCGTCAGTACGGCGCCAAAATCATCGGCCAATCCGACAGCCTCAATACCTATCGCCTAAAGTTCGGATCGGACGCAGCCGCAAACTTGGCTCGCGAAACCCTTAAATCAAATGGCGACATCGCAGGTGTCGAAAATAATATTCGCTACGATCGACCGGATTTTGGCGAGATAGCCACAGATGCCGCCGTTCCGAGTCTCAATCTGAAGCCAAAGGGAGTGCTGCCCAAAGATCAATTGGTCGTGGCCTTGATCGACACTGGCATTCAAAAGATCGCTACTCCTTACGATGGCTTCGTGCTGCCAGCGGTGAAGCTGGAGTCCGCATCGACCGTCGATGAAACGAGCGGCTTGAGCCATGGAACTGGCATGTTGCTGACGTTGTTGAACGGCCTCGGGTACACGCAGAAGGAAGGCGAATCCAACGTACGCGTCCTTCCAATAAACGTCTTCAATTCGGCCGAGACGACCACCTCATTCGACGTCGCCCTCGGGATCAACGAGGCGTGGGCGCGCGGCGCTACGGCCTTCAACTTGAGCCTCGGCACGCCCGACCCCAGTCCCCTGCTCGACAACTTGATGCATCAGATTCACGACAAAGGCGGCATGTTTATTTCCGCCGCCGGCAATACACCCACGGCCCAGCCCAGCTTCCCCGCAGGTTCTCCCTGGGGGATTTCGGTGACAGCCAGTCAGGGTCCTGGCGTCTTGGCTTCGTTCGCCAACTTTGCCCCCACCACCGACGTGATGGCTTCGGGAAGAAGCGTCGTCTCCTGGAATGGACAACGCTGGCTGATCACGGGCACGTCGCCCGCAGCAGCGTCTGTCAGCGGCATTTCGGCCGGTCTCCTGAGCCGCGGATGGACCCCGCAAATGGTGGAAGTGGATCTCAAGAAAAACCTGCCGTTCACACCGGGCAATAAATAGCGCCAAAGTGGGTCGTGAAGTAGATCGTCTAATTTTTTAAAAATTCGTTTGCTCGAACGCCGACGGCACCCAATCGTCTCAGAGGTTACATGCCCACGGCTTACAAGATCATTGGTGGCGACGGACAGGAATACGGTCCAGCCACACTGGACGAACTCCGCAGTTGGATCGTGGACGCGCGCGTCAACGGACAAACCCTGGTCTGGAATTCCGAGGACGTCCGATGGCGCAAAGCCAGCCAGCGTGAGGAACTTCAGTGGGATCTTCCGACAGCTCTTCCCGTAATGCCTTCCGTGCCGGGGCTTCGGTTCGTTCCGGCGGGTTTTCTCCTTCGACTGGCGGCGTACTGCCTCGATTTTCTGATCGTGAATATGGCGGCGTCCGTGTTGTGCATGCCGTTCGCCCCCAAGTTGCGCATCCTCTTGGAGGGGGCGGACCCGGCAATCCTCGGCGCCGACGTGGTACGAATGCTTGAATTCTATCAGGAGGCAGGCCCATTGATGCTCCTGGTCACGGGTATCTATTCCGTGGTTAGCGTTGTTTATTATGTATGTTTTCATGGCCACTCCGGATCGACGCCCGGCAAGCGTCTTTTCGGGATCCGCGTGGTGAATGCCGACGGCTCAGCACTGAACACAAGACGGGCCCTGGTGCGGTACGGAGGCGAGCTTCTGAGCTTTTTGATCTTGGGGTTCGGATATCTGATGATCGTTCAGGCCCCCGAGAAACGGGCTCTGCACGATCTGCTGGCCAACACCCGTGTGATCCGGCGGGAAGCGCTTGCAAATCCGTAGAACCCGGTTGGCGGAATCACCGCCGCTGCCCCAGCATTAGCAACAGGATGGGAGCCGCCGTTCCGAGGCCGAGCGCAAGCCAGACCGGCCAACGCGTCCGAGTGAATTTAAACGCTAGAATCAAGCCCAACAGCGTAGAAACGATCATGGCCACGGACATCGCCACGACGAGAACCTGGAAGGCCTTCGGTGATTGTCGCCGGACGTCGCCACCACCCGGATAAATCTGATCGGTGTGGACTACTCGGAATTTCTGTGCCAACGACTCGGCCTCGGCTGCGGATTTGAGCCGTGCCGGATTCACTGTCTGATACCAGCCCGATCCGATATAGAACAGGAGCAGCGGTGCGAAGAAAACGCCAAGGTATAGATGAAGTTTTCGGACGAATTTCATATTTTAATCCGGAACTCTTCGCCCTTGTGAATCGATTGGGCAAACCCGGCCAGCAGTTCGGGAATCACTTCGAGATCTTTGAGGCTCACAACCTCCACCGGCGAGTGCATATATCGCAAAGGCAGACTGACCAGAGCACTGGGAATGCCACCCCGGGTCCAGAAAATCACGTCGGTATCCGTGCCACTGCTGTTGCTCATGGCCTCGTATTGAAGGGCGATCCGTTTCCGGGCGGCCACCTGCTCGAGGCGGGTAACCACTTCGTGATGATTGGGTCCGCCACGGGTCAGCGTCGGTCCCCCGCCCAGCTTGATTTCTCCGTGCTGACGCTGATCGATCGTCGGACAATCGGTGGCATGCGTGACATCGACGACGATGGCGATATCCGGTTTCAGGGAATACGCAATCTGCCGGGCTCCGAAAAGCCCCACCTCTTCCTGGATGTTGGCGACGGCGCAAACCTCGCAATCCAGTTTTTTCTCACCCGCCTTGAGGATGCGGAGCGCCTCAGCAACCGCCCACGTCCCCGCGCGGTTGTCGAATGCCCGGGCGACAGCCAGATCATCCCGCAGGAACTCAAACTCATCACTCAGCGTCACCGGATCGCCAATGCGCAGAAGCTTAAGCGCATCCCGTTTACTGGCCACGCCAATATCGATGAACAACTCGTGTATCTTGGGGGGTTTGGGATCCGTATCGGCTTTGGTTAGGTGAATGGCCACGTTGCCCACCACACCTTTGATCGGGCCGCCCTGGGAATGAATCGTCACTCGTTGCGCTTTGGTGATCGCGGGATCTACACCCCCGGTTCGTCGCACATGCACAAATCCCTCCGGTGTAATAAAATTCACGGTCATCGCAATCTCATCGGCATGGGCTGCCAACATCACGCGCGGCCCTCCCCCCTTATTCAATACCGCCACCGTGTTGCCGTAAGCGTCGGAAAAAGTCTCCCCCGCAAACGGTTGCACGTAATCCCGCCAAAGCTTGAGCCCGCGGGCTTCGTGGCCCGTCGGGCTCGGCGTGTTGACAAGGGATTTCAGAAACTGAAGGGACTCAGGCAGCATGTGTCTAGTTTCATCCAAAGAACCGAAAAGGGGAAAAGAAAAAGGCGGGCCCGAAAGCCCGCCTAAAAAACAGTCGATTAACCCAACCCGACTCAGGTCGCCGGCGATGCCGACTGCGCCTTGTCCCGATCTTCCATCGCAGCCTTTCGTGACAGTCGGATGCGATTCTTCTCGTCGACTCCCAGGACTTTGACCCAGATTTCATCGCCCTCCTGGACGATGTCAGTGACCTGTTTCACACGGAAATTGGCGAGTTCACTGACGTGACACAACCCTTCCTTGCCGGGGAGGAATTCGACGAAGCAGCCAAATTCTTTGATCGAGACAACCTTGCCCCGGTGGATCTTGCCAACCTCAACACCCTCCGCCGGGTTCTCAGTTTCCGAACGGCCCTCGCGGCTGCCTCCACGAGGAGGACGTTGTCCACGATCTCCGCCCCGATCACCTCGGCCACCCCGGTCTCCACCGCCACCCCCTCGGTCTCCGCCGCGATCTCCACCGGCACCGCCGCGGTCTCCGCCGCCGCGGTCTCCTCGAGGTTCCGGACGATCACTGCGGGCAGGCTCCCGCGTCTCGCGAACATCATTTCCCCTGGGTGGCTCACCGGCTTGATCCGCCGCTGCCGCCACCGATTCGCCGCGCTCCTCCATGGCGGCTCTCCGACTGAGTTTGACGCGACCCTTCTCGTCGACACCGATGCATTTTACCCAGATCTCTTCGCCGATCTTGACCACGTCCTCGACGCGATTCACCCGCTTGGCGGACAGTTCGCTCACATGGACGAGGCCATCCTGGCCCGGGAAAACTTCCACAAAAGCGCCAAATTCCTTAATGGTGACGACCCGACCCTTATAGACCTTGTTAATCTCGATTTCGGCGCTGATTCCCTCGATCTCTCGCTTGGCAACTTCCATCCCTTCCGGAGAGACCGAGAAGATCTTCACGGTGCCGTCGTCTTCGATGTTAATCTCGCAACCGGACTCGTCGACGATGCGCTTGATATTCTTACCTCCGGGCCCGATCAACGCTCCGATCTTTTCGGGGTTGATCTTCATGGTAATTATCCGGGGCGCATACTTGCTGATATCGGGGCGTGGCACCGCGAGAATGCTCCGCATATGCTCGAGGATCTTGAGCCGAGCCACACGAGCCTCCTCGATTGTCTCGACCATGACCCCGTGGGAAATTCCCCGCAGCTTCAGGTCAAGCTGGAAACCGGTGATGCCTTTTTCCGTTCCTGCGATCTTGCAGTCCATGTCGCAGAACGCGTCTTCCCAACCGAGGATATCGGTCAACAGCTGATAGCGGGTGACGTTGTCCTGTTTGTCACACTCCGTGCAGATACCGATGCTGATACCCGCCACCGGCCGGATGAGCGGCACGCCGGCATCCATCAGAGCTAGGGTCGCACCACAAACGCTCGCCATGGAGCTGGAACCGTTGGATTCCGTAATTTCAGAGGTGACCCGCACCGCGTACGGATACTCGGCAAGCGGGATCATCGATTCCACGGACCGTTCCGCGAGAGCGCCGTGGCCGATTTCTCGCCGGCCCGGTCCGGCAATGCGGCCGGTTTCACCCACGGAAAAATTCGGGAAATTGTAGTGAAGGATGAACTGCTTCTTCGTCTGACCGCCGGTATAGGAGTCGAAGTCCTGAACATCGTCACTGGTGCCAAGCGTGACCGTGCAGACCGCCTGGGTTTCACCTCGTTGAAACAGCGAGGAGCCGTGTGCCCGCGGCAGGATTCCCACCTCACTTTGCAACGGACGCAGATCGCGGAAGCCGCGGTTGTCGAGACGTTTCTTGGAATTCAGAATCAAGCCGCGGACAGCCTCTTTCTGGATGTAGTACTGGAGGTCTTTGAGAACGAATTCCGTGACGCGTGTTGCGCCAAATTTTTCGACCAACGTCGCCCCAACTTCTGTGAAAACTACTTTCGCGGCGTTCTCGCGAGCAAGTTTTCCAGGCGTCAAAAGGGCGGTTAGGATTCGTTCGCCAGAAAGGGCCTTGGCTTCCTTCAGGATGTCGTCCGGGACAACCGTGACCTGGATTTCACGCTTTTTGCGCCCGACCTTGGCCGCGAGTTCCTTTTGAGCTTGAATGATTGGAAGGCACGCCGCCTGCGCAAACCCGAGGGCCGCCACAAAATCCTCTTCGGAGATTTCCTTGGCAGATCCCTCGTACATGACCACATCCTGCTGGTTGCCGACGTAAATCAGATCGAGATCACTGGTCAACCTCTGCTCGTTCGTCGGATTAGCCACGAACTGGCCCGCCACGCGCCCGACGCGGACAGCCCCCAAGGGACCGTCCCACGGAATGTCAGAAACAGTCAGGGCTGCCGAGGCGCCGAGGATGGAAAGGATGTCGGGATCATTCTGGCCGTCGGCGCTGAGCAACACGCTCTGAACCTGGACCTCATTGTACCAACCCTTCGGAAAGAGCGGGCGGATCGGCCGGTCACCCAGTCGGCTGGTGAGAATCTCCTTCTCGCTCGGACGGCCTTCTCTCTTAAAGTAGCCGCCCGGGAATTTTCCGGCCGCGGCCGCCCGTTCGCGATAGTCAACCGTCAGAGGAAAAAATTCCTGGCCGGGCTTCGCCTTGGAGGCGGCTACGGCGGCGGTGAGGAGTATGGTTTCACCGAGTTGAACCATTACGGCTCCATCGGCTTGTTTGGCAATTTTGCCGGTTTCGATGGTGATCGTCTGACCACCCACTGGAATTGTTACTTTTGCGGACATTTCATTGTGGCCCGCCAGCCCCGAGAAACTTCAGTCGGCTGCCCAAACAATCGGTTAGGGAAGCAGAATGAAATCACCCGGGCCAGCCGGCATTGGTTTGACGCAACTTGGATACAGGAAGGCAGGCAGAACTCCGCGTGCATCGGATTTACGGCGCTCCCACCCGGCATTTTGAAACCGGATGGAGCCTGCCCAAAGACAAAGCCGGGCGCAGGGCCCGGCTCTTTGAAATCACTTGCGGAGCTTCAACTTTTTCGTGATCGCCTGATACCGTTTCTCGTCCTTTTTGTTCAGGTAATCGAGGAGGCATCGGCGTTTGCCGACCATCATCAACAGACCCCGTCGGGAGCCGTGATCCTTCTTGTTTTTCTGCAGATGCTCCGTCAGGGAGTTGATCCGCTCGGTCAGGAGAGCCACCTGCACGTCGGCAGAACCGGTGTCACGCTCATGAATCCGAAAATCAGTAATCGTCTTGGACTTTTCTTGCATTGCTTGAATTTCAGCGAGGCCCATCCCCGCCGGCAGTTAAACTTAAGAGCAGTCGAAGCTAAACAGCACTCACTTCAGTGTAAAGACTTCTTTTTTGAACCTGCTGATCGACGACGGCGCATCCCGAAGCGGGTACTGGCACATTGACCGCAAGATCCGTGCGCAGAATCCGTCCATCCCGGGAGGCTACGCTACTGCCGCCAGTCGTTGGCCTGCCGGTTTGGCAGCCAGGGTGGCCTGCACGCCCTCGACCACTTTTGCGACGGTCAATCCGTGCCGTTCGCGGAGATAATCCACTGTGGAGGCGTGCTCTACGAATGCGTCCGGCCAGGCGATCCGAACAACCGGTGTCTTGATCCCCGCTTCGTTTAAACACTCCAACACGGCGCTCCCGTACCCACCCATTGCGACGTGATCTTCGATGGTCACGACCGCCTCGGCTGCCTGCGCGAAAAACTCATGCACGGCGGCATCCAGCGGTTTGAAGAATCGCGGGTTGATGACGGCGACGTCGCAACCCTGCGCTATCAGCTTTTCAGCCGCCCCACGCGCAAGGCGCAAAATCGGCCCGAGGCCGAACAAGGCGACCTTGCGGCCGCCGCTATTGCTGAAGTTGCGGACCACTTCGGCCTTTCCTATTTCCATGACTGCGGGTTGGTCCTTTACCGGAACTCCCTCGGCATTGCCACGGGGATACCGAATCGCGACAGGATGCCTCTGCAACGTGGCCGTGAACATCATGTCCTGAAGCTCGTCTTCGGTGGCGGGCGCCATACCGATGATATTTGGCAGGCATCGCAGATAGGCGATGTCAAACAATCCGTGGTGCGTGGGGCCGTCGTTTGCGGAAAGGCCGGCCCGGTCCATGCAAAAGATGACGGGCAAATCCTGAAGGCAGACATCGTGATGAATGCAGTCGTAGGCGCGCTGCAGAAACGTCGAATAGATCGCGACAACCGGGTGAAACGACATCGTCGCCATCCCGGCTGCAAAAATCACCGCATGCTCTTCGGCAATCCCGACGTCATAAAATTGCTTCGGAACGGCTTGTTCGAGAAGCTTGAGACTCGTGCCACTTGGCATTGCGGCGGTGATTCCCACCACATTCTTGTTCCTCTCGCACAGCTTTACCATGGTGCGGCCGAAGACCTCCTGCCAGAGGGGTGCAGCGCCCGGTTTGGATGCCGGGGTTATTCCGGTCTGTGCGTCGTAAGGTCCCAATCCGTGGAACTTCTCCGGAGCATTCAGCGCCGCGTCGAACCCCTTGCCCTTTTGAGTGAGCACATGGATCACCACGGGTTCATTGCACGTCTTGGCAAACTCAAGCGTGCTGATCAGCAGCGGAATGTTGTGTCCATCCACCGGACCGAGGTAGCGGATCCCGAATTCTTCGAAGAGCAGGGGGCTGCCATGGCCTCCCTTGCCGTCGGCATCCAGAGCCGATGGGGTGTGCTCCAGAGCTACCGCTCCCGCCATTCCCTTCAGGGCCTCCTCGGTTTTCTGCCCCAACATAGCCACCAAGTCGCCCTTCGGCAGTTTCTTCAACCACGAGGCGAACTCGCGGGTGATCCGGTTGTAGCGCGGACTGGTGGTAAGTTTCCCGAGGTAGGTCGCCACGGCGCCGACGTTCTTGGCGATGCTAAATTCGTTGTCGTTGAGAATCCCGATGAATTTCTTTGTGGTGGATGACACGTTGTTCAGGGCTTCAAAGGAAATGCCGTTGGTCAGCGCTGCGTCACCAAAAATACAAACCACATGCTCCCCTGAATTCCGCTGATCCCGAGCGGCGCACATGCCCAGGGCGGCAGAAAGAGCGGTGCCAGCGTGCCCTGCCCCGTAGCAGTCGTGCTCACTTTCCGTCCGCAAGGCGAAGCCGTTCAATCCGTCGGTGGTCCGAATTGTCCGGAACCGGCTTTTTCGTCCGGTGAGCAGCTTGTGGACATAAACTTGGTGGCTGACGTCCCACACGAATTTATCCTTCGGCGTATCGAAGCAGCGATGCAACGCCACAGTCAATTCCACAACCCCCAGATTGGGCCCGAGATGACCGCCATTCTTGGCAAGCCCATCGATGAGCTCTTTTCGGATGTCGGCAGCCAGTTCAATGAGCTGTTCCAGGGTAAGTTTCTTAACGTGGGATGGATGGTCAACCATTTCAAGATAGCGGCTCATGGCAGATAGAATCAGCTGGGTTAGCGGAATTTGATCGGTACTTACAGGATGTCGGATCCGCGGCCGGATCCATCGGAGCTCAGTCGTGAGCGGCCTCCGCAACCGGTGAAAACGCCTGCGCACTGAGTTCACCCGCCAGGCTCTCTTCAAGTTTCTGAATTTTAAGCTCGGCATCGGCGAGGCGAGTCTGGCACAGGCGAGCCAAACGAGAACCTTCCTCGTACTTTAGCAGCAGCTGCTCGAGGGAAAGATCCTCCGATTCCATCGCTTCCACAATGGATTCCAACTTCTTTAAGGCCTCTTCGAACGGAGGTTCGTCCGTAGGCACAGCTTTGGTCGACTTCGACACGTCCGGCACCCTCGACGAAAAAGTGCCGCCTGCCTAGTACGGATTTTTGCCGGAGAGCCCTGGCAGGGCGGGGCAGCTCACTTGACCACGGGTATCTTCACCGTTTGATCCACAAAAAGCTTCCTCGGATCCTTCAATCGGGGATTTGCCTTCAAGACATCGCTCAGCTTCACCTTCATGTCGTACTTCTTGTTGTACGCAGCGATGATTTCACCCAGCGTCTGATTGGCCTCCACCTTGTGCGGGTAGTAGTCCCCCGTAAACTCCGCGTTGGGAAGATCGTCCGGGGTCGAGGCCTGTTTCTCAGTACGCGCGGGCTTTTCCGTCCGGGCCGGTTTGTCAACACTCGCTCCGGGGCGTGCAGAGCGGGCTCCATCCATCGGGGCTGGCAATTTGCTCAATTCCCGAACTTCACGAAGGATCAACTCTTTGTCGTCGCCGCGTTTGCGGTCAACCTCCTGAACCTTCTCCACAATGGAACGTAATTCCTCACGATTCACGTAGCCGGTGCTCACCCGTCCGAGGGCATCCTTGAGCGCGGCGTTTTCGGCGCGCAACCCGGCGACCAGATCCCGCAGCTGGCGGACCTCGCGCTCGAGAACGTCCTGACGTTGTTGTAGCGTTGAAATATCGGAGCGAATCATCTTCTCCGTCTCTTCCAACTCCTGGCGGGCCGCGATCAGATCTGCTCCCGACAGGTTTTGCGCCTGCAACGTCGCTCTGGTTAAACTCAAACTCAGGACCATTGCCGCGATAAATCGTCTCATTGCTGCAAAGTAAGAATCACCACCCAAACCCCGCAAGGGTAGAATCAGGGAAGAATGGGCGGGTTCTTCACAGCTAGGCAGCGATCTCTTCCTGACGGCCACCGTTGATGAGGAAGAGGACCGCCATCCGGACGGCGAGCCCGTTGGTGACCTGATCGAGTATCACGGATTGGGAACCATCCGCGAAGGAGTTGTCGATTTCGACGCCCCGATTGATCGGTCCGGGATGCATGATCAACGCATCGGGTTTGACCAGGTGCCGGCGGCTGTGATTCAGGCCGAACAGACCCGAGTACTCACCGATACTCGGGAACATGGTCTTCCGCTGCCGCTCATGTTGGATGCGCAGCAGGTTGATGACATCGGCATCGCGGATGGCGCTCTCAAGATCCCAGGTCACCCGGCATCCCAACTGTTCAAAGACCCGGGGCACGAGCGTTGGAGGACCACACAGCGTGACGTGGGCACCGAGCTTTAAGAGCGCCCAGATGTCCGACCGGGCGACTCGACTATAAAGGATATCGCCGAGAATGGTTACATTGAGACCCGCAATCCGCCCCTTCTCCTGGCGAATAGTGAAAACATCCAATAACCCCTGAGTGGGATGTTCGTGCGCTCCGTCTCCAGCATTGACGATGTGGGCTTTCGCGAATCGGGAAAGGAAATGAGGGGCGCCACTCGCGCTATGTCGGAGGATGATGAAATCGGCATTCAACGCCTCAAGGTTACGCACTGTATCCTTGAGCGATTCGCCCTTTTTCAAGGAGGAAGCATCGGCCGAAAACTGGATGACATCCGCGCTCAATCGCAGCGCCGCCAGCTCGAAGCTGATGCGGGTCCGGGTGCTCGGTTCGACGAACAAATTCACCACCGTTTTGCCTCGCAAGGCCGGAACCTTCTTGATGGACCGTTCGCCGACTGTTTTGAAATGGGCCGCAGTGTCGAGGACCGCGGAGATTTCCTCCGCGCTGAGCGACTGTAGATCTAGTAAATGGTAGCGGGACCAGGGCATGGCTTTCAACAGACTGGACTGGATCCCGACCGGTGGGAATCGATGCCGTTTTTCATGACGTTGCGTCCTCGACGAGGACTTCATCCCGTTGCGAATGCTCTGTCAAATGGACGTCGATCCGCTGGTTCGCCCGAGGACTCGCCGTCTCGCCAACAAAATCCGCGGCAATCGGAAGTTCTCTTCCGCCGCGGTCGACGAGGACAGCCAGTTGAATCCGCCGCGGCCGTCCGAAATCGTTCAAGGCATCCAGGGCGGCCCGAGCCGTGCGACCGCTGTTCAGCACGTCATCCACCAGCACTACCGTCCGGCCGGTGATATCCCCTGGGAGATTGGTGGAGCGCATGATCAACGTGCCGCGCTCATCCAGATCATCGCGGTGCATCGAAACATCGAGGGTCCCATGCGGCACGTCGCGCTTCCATATCTCTCGCAGGAGCAGGGCAAGCCGTCGCGCAAGATGGATCCCGCCGGATTGCACGCCCACGACAATTACACCGTTTTCATCGCCGTTTCGATCGGCGATTTGGTGGGCCATTCGGGTCAGGACCAGCCCCAGGCGGGTTGCGTCAAGCAGTTGGTGACTCATTTCTTGTTTGATTTCAGAGAGGGCAAATCCAACGTACACGCCCGCCCCGACGAGCTCGAATTCCGGCGAACAGCCTGGAGAATTTTTGCCCGTCTGGAAGAAAAACCGGAGGGAGGCCCGGCTTGCGCCCGTCCCACTCCACCCCGTTCATCTCCGTGTCCCTCAAGGTGCTAGCGACGCCCCCCGGAGAGCGTACACTGCCGGCCACGCCGCCAACCCGAGCGATGTTTCGCAATCCAGTCGGTCAACGCCGCCTCGAATCCAACGTCTCGACCGTTCTTTTCAGACTCGATCCATTTGTGTCTTAGAATCTCATCCCGCTCCGCCTGAAACTCGCGGTACAGGGAGGTGTTTTCGAGGTAAACTCGCGGATCCCGGATTGGGTCAGTGGATTGTCCCATAATAATCACAAAGAATTAACGCTGACTTCGCCCAACCGTAGCAATCAAGGCCCAGGAGGCAATGGGGTTTTTACGTAAAGATTTCACAGGGTCGCCATTCAAGCGCTTCTGGATTTGATTCGTCCGGCCTGATTGACTCACTGGCCGATGACGAAAACCGCGTTGCTGTTTGCGGGCCAGGGTGCCCAGGGGGTAGGAATGGGTCGGGATCTCGCGGAAACCTACCCGATTGCCAGAACTTTGTTTGATCAGGCAAACGGGGTCCTGGGCTGCGATTTAGCGGTGATCTGCTTTTCCGGACCGGAAGCCGCCCTGACCCGCACCGAGAATGCCCAGCCCGCGATTTACCTCATCAGCTGGGTTGCATTGGCACTGCTCCAGCATCGGGTCCCTGCTTTCTCCTTCCAGGCCGCCGCCGGACTTTCACTCGGCGAGTTTACCGCCCTCGCCGCAGCGGGCGCTCTGAGCTTTGAGGACGGTTTGCAAATCGTCCGGCAGCGCGGTCGCTTCATGCATGAGGCGTGCGAAGCCACCCAGGGCGGCATGGCAGCAATCATCGGTCTGGACGAATCATCCACCCGCGAGGTATGTCTCGCGACGGGTGTCACGCTCGCAAATCTCAATTGCCCGGGACAAATCGTCATTTCAGGGGCTGCCGACCGAATTTCCGCCGCGGTCGAGCTGGCGAAAACTCGCGGTGCAAGAAAGGCGATCCCGTTAACCGTCGCCGGAGCCTACCATTCGCCTTTGATGGCTTCCGCTCAGCCGAAGTTGGCAACGGCCCTCGCCGGAGTTCCCCTCCTGCAGCCCTGCGTTCCCGTGATCGCGAATGTCACGGGCAAACCGCACGGCACACCCGCTGAGATCGCACACTTGCTGATCGATCAGGTAACATCACCCGTGCGTTGGGAGGATTCTATCCGCCATCTTCTCGCCGACGGTTTCAATCGCTTTATCGAACTTGGACCCGGAACCGCCCTCAGCGGATTCATGAAGCGCATCGACAAATCGGTCCCTGTTTTCAATGTGGCGGACATCCCGAGTCTAGAAGCCACTGTCTTCGCCCTCCATCCCTCCTCATAACCCTGTCGAACCGTCTCTCACCCTCCCTCCTCCTCATACCATGTCTCCACTTTCCAACCAGATCGCAGTCGTCACCGGCGCCGGACGCGGCATCGGCCGAGCCATCGCTCTTCAATTCGCGGGGGCCGGAGCCGACGTCGTCTGCGTCTCGCGCACTGCGGAAAATGCCACCCGTGTTGCCACCGAGATTCAGGCGCTGGGACGTCGTAGTTGGGCACTCGCGGTCGACGTCAGTAACCCGGTTGCCGTGGCGGCGGCGGCTGAAACAATCCTTGCCGATGCTGGGAGGGTCGACGTGCTCGTCAACAATGCGGGCGTTACCCGGGACGGCCTCTTGATGCGCATGAGCGAAGCCGACTGGGATGCGGTAATGAACACAAATCTCCGGGGAGCGTTCCTGTTCACCAAGGCGTTCACCCGATCTTTTCTCAAGCAACGATCCGGGCGAATCATCAATCTTGCGAGTATCATCGGCCTCGTGGGCAATGCGGGACAATGCAACTACGCCGCGAGCAAAGCAGGCCTCATCGGATTCACAAAATCTGTCGCCAAGGAGTTCGCCTCCCGCGGCGTCACGTGCAATGCCATCGCGCCAGGTTTCATCGAAACCGACATGACCGCTGCTTTGGACGAAAAAATGCGCACCGCATTCCTGCAGCAGATTCCCCTGAACTCTTTCGGAAAGGCCGAGGACATCGCCCAAGCTGCGCTGTACCTCGCTGGACCCGGTGGGCGCTACGTCACAGGCCAGGTACTGACCGTGGATGGCGGCATGGTCATGTAGCGGGCGACGGTTTAGGCCGAGATAGGCCAACCGCGTGGGCTCGGTCTCCGACTCGTAACGAATTCGTCCCGCTTCCAGTCCCGGCGTTGCTGCGGTTCGGCGGTGGGTTGGAAGCCGACGCGGTTTGCAGACAACTCGCTGTTTGTGACAAACACGTCGCAACACTCGGATGGGTTCATCGTGAAGAAGCTCGTGGAAGCGATGAAAGGCCGGCTGTGGTGCGAGAGCGCGTTGGGGAAGGGCGCGACCTTTGTCGTCGAGTTTCCGATTACCTGAACCCCGGCCCGGATGCGGCGGGAGTTGCCCTCCAGGGTCGGTTCCTTCGACGCTCCGCGGAAGGGGCGTCCACAAGCATTATCTCAGTCGATAAAAGAGAGTTTGAGCCGGTGGTTGGGGCGCAGGCAATACAAGCTGGGTGGATGCGACATTGGCCGTCAGGTTGGTGTAAACAAACCAAACAAGCAGGTCACTGCTGTATTCAACCTGGTATCCTTGGGTGAGGACTGTGTTCCAGCCCCAGGATCGGTTTCCGTCTAGTGAACTATCGATGAGTGTCAAACGGGGTTTCAGAGGGTTGACCTGTCTGGCGACAAGCGTGATGGAAGTTGCGGAGTATTCGGGCTCGAGTGCGAGGCCGTTGCCGATGAATTCGCCAGCCTTGACCCTGAACTCACCGGAGCGCGATTGAAACGTCATGACCTCAAAGCGGTCCCCTGCAACCGGATTGAATTCATTGAGAAGTTTAATTCCGAGCATGCCGCCTAAAGCAGCCTTACCCTCGATCATGACCTGGTCGAATTCGATTCCAGCCCTGCGGCCGCCAATTTCAATCTGTACCCGACCGGAGTCACCCTGGGTCAGGCCGTCGCCCACGGTCAAAATTCCCCGAGATTTGCCGGGATAGAGCATGCCGTAATTGGTTGTGCCTCCGGAGATTCTGCCCGAGCCGAGGAACTTTCCAGAGTAGAAGTTTGTGAGTCCTCGGTCGGATCGGAATTCGGCATGCTCGTCCACCTCGGTGTAGCCTCCCTCTTGGGTGTATCCGAGCGAGGCTTGAAGCTTGCCCCGGGAGACGATGACGACGCCGTCATTAAGAAAGCGGACGCCGACGTAGGCCGTGCCGTTGCCCGACAGTTTCGTGACACGCCCACGGTTATGGAGTAACGGAAGCGCGCCCTTGCTCCACTGCATGCTTTCGCTCGGACCCACCCGAAGCTCGCCAGTGGGCATGATTCGAATGATCGCATTGTCGCCCACGGAATAATTCACCTGATCCCAGTCGACGAAGCCCTAAATCTCAACCAACCGGGCTAGCAGTTCGCGCGGGGAATTAAAAGATCCCCAATCCATTCGTGCGTTATGGAGTATGCGCAAAACTCCGGAGCCGCGAATGGTTCCGCTCCACCAGGTGAACAGCCGGCTGACTTCGAGATCGTCGGGGCCATCCAGAGTCCCGCCGTCCAATCTGAGTTGATCCGCCTTGGCGGCGCCTCGCACATTCACGGTGCCACCCCCGATTCTCACAGGTTGCATACTGGTCGATGAGAATCCCTCGTCCAGATGATTGGTGCTGGAACGTAGCTCGAGGCTACCTTGGGATTCTGTCTGGACAAATGCCCCTGAGTGGACGCCGCCGCCATAGAGCAGGAGTTGCGACCCGTATTCGACGCGTTTCGAGTTGGAGAACGGGGTGTAAACGGAAGTCCTGTGCGCGCTCTCCTTTACAAATTTGACCAGGCCCTCATTGAAGAAGCCGCCGCCCTCCTGGAAAGAGCCGGAGATCTGCTTGTCGGCGATGTCGCCGATGGTGGATTCCCCGGTGAGTTCGTTTTCGATGCGTCCGCCCTGATCGATGGCCAGATCGCCGTTCGACCAAAGCGCCTTGCCCTGGTTGCGCAATGTCCGTCCATGGATGAACTTGGGGGCGCCTCCGACCAGGTCTTTGATCGTGAGTTGAGTGACGGAGATGATCTGACCCTTGCCCGAGAGGATGCCCGCGGACCAAAGGAGATGCTTTTGCACCGTGAGATTCACCTGGCCTATCACTTCCGAACCCAGGTTGAGAATGTCAATCGGCGTGTCGACGTTCACCGTCACTACGGTGCTGCCACGCACGATAAATTCACCATCACCCGTGAGGGCTCCGCCGTTCAGTTCCACTTTCGCCACTTCGAAAAATATGACGTTTTCCGCGCCGCTGAGGATCATTGTGCCGCTGTTGATCGCCGTGCCAACCGGGAATCAAAGGTTGCCGGAGGCGACGAACATCTGGCCCTCGTTCACAAAGCGGACGGCGTTGATGCTGGCCTTCCCGGTGCCCTACACCTTTCGCATCGCGCCGGAATTCAAGACGACGCTTCCCGCACCCGAGAGCCCTTCGATTGCGGTGTTGTCTGCCAGATCGATCGTCCCTGAGTTGTTGAGTCGTCCCGCCTGACCGTGAAAATCGATGCTCGAGTTTTCCAAAATCGACAAAAAACCCCCATTGTCAATTGTCCAGCCATCCACCAGCAGGCCAAACTCTCCCGTCACACCGCGGATCACGGTGGCGCCGCCCGTGATCTTCAGGGCGCCACCCTCCGTCAAGGCGGCGCCTTTGCTTGTGAGGCTAATGACTTCGATTTGGGCGTTTCCCGTGAGTGTCGCCCGGTTGAGTAACAAACTTTTCACCTTGATCGGACCTGCGACCTCGATGTGTGCCTGGCCGCTGTACGGAGGTTCACCAATAACCACGTCATCCTTTTCCGCGGGAATGCTGGGCTTCCAATTGACCGGATCGCTCCATTTGGGGGGAAGGTTGGTGGAGAGGCCGGTCCAGATTTTCGTCTCACCGTGGACCGGGGAGTGAAAGCAAAACGGAGTAAGTGCCAGGACGCACAGGGGGTGTTTCATAAACGAATGAAGTAAGGTTGAATATTTCATCATTCCCCGTTGGCGTCCGTGAACACCGCCCTCGTGGTGTCGGCGCGATCCATTTTCGATCCATCGAGATCGGCATTGGTAAAATTGGCGTTGCGCAAATCGGCGTCCGTGAAATCGGAAAACTGCAGGCGGGCGTTGGAAAACTCAACCTCACGCAAAATGCCGTGCTTAAAGCTTGCATGCGCCAACCTCTTCCCCGCGAAATTTTTTCCCATCAGATCTTGGCGTTCGTAGTCGGTGGCCAGGAGATTGGTCAGTTTTTCCCGAAATCTCACCGTATTACTCCAACCCACAATCGCTGCCAGGCAACGCAGGAACGCAAGGAAAAAAAGCGGAATTGCTGGGCGTCGTTTCATGGCGAGACAGTCGACCCGCGATCACCGAAAGATGCGAAGGCTCGGCGAACTTTGATGGGTCGAACATAGGGCGTCGAGACTCTTTGACTTTCAAGGTGCAGGTTTCTCCCGGACCGGGCCAGTATCCGATTGATGCGCCCCTCTATTTCACAGCCTCGATCGGTTGGCTTCACGTTGATCGAGTTGCTGGTCGTAATCGCGATCATCGCCATCCTCGCCGGGTTGCTGCTGCCGGCGTTGTCCGGGGCGAAGCAGCAGGCCCAACGAATCAAGTGCCTCAACAACCAGATGCAATTGGCACTCACCGCCGCGCTCTACAGCGGCGACTCGGCGGACGGTCTCGTCGCGAATGGCGAGCTCGATTCTGCCGGTGTCACGGGCCAGAGGCTATGGGTGTTGGGTGGTTATCACAACTTCGTCAACGCCTTCACAAATGTCGCCTACCTCGTCGACCGTCGCTATGCTGCCTTCGCGCCTTATCTCTCCGCGAAGGAGATCTATAAATGCCCTTCTGACCGAACCACTTACATCGTCAGCCGTGGACGCCCGGTTCCGCAGGTGCGCAGCTACTCAATGAACCTATATCTCGGCCCGAACGCCGACATGCGAGAGCGGTTGTCCACTCGCTACCGAGCGTCTCGAAAGACCACCGACATCACAGTGCCCGCCAACACATTCCTGACCCAGGATCTGACGCCCCAGAGCCTGTGCACGCCGGCGTTCATCGTCCTGATGCCGGGCAGCGGCTCCGATCAGTTCTTCCACCTTCCAGCGACGCACCACAACCGCGGCGGCGTTATCTCATTTACCGACGGCCACGTTGAAGCTCACCGCTGGTTCGATCCAAAGACCTTCCGCAGTGCGACTTTGGGCCAACGTATCGACCACAACCTATCCGCGCCGAAAAGCCGGGATCTGATGTGGATCCAGGATCGCACGACGGTGGTGAAGTAGCGAAGCGCGCCGCGCCCGCAGACGGATTCTCATGGGGTCAGCGGATCTTTGTGTGTTTATGCATCACCGTCATAAAGGTGCAGAACTGGGTGTAGGGTCCGCGATCGGCCGTTCTAGGATCCGCGATAATGGCCCCAGCGGCGTCCACATTTGTCACAGGCGTGCTGCCCGGTTTGTGGGTCCACCGCCCGGTGCGTTCCTTTCGGTACCAATGATAGTCACCTCCTGGCCAGATCACCAGGGCGGCAAGATGACCTTCTCTAGGGCACTAGTTGTTGGCCAAGGGGCTGTTGATGAGCCAGTCCTCAACCGCTGCGGAGCTTACGCTGGCACAGGTTAATGCAGTATAACTTGCTCCATCCGCTTGGCCCGGTTGGGCAAAAGTGTCGGTGCGGTGGTTGGTAGCGTAGTTATAGCAATTATTGTTCATCTGTTTTTGCCCCCCGTCATTCCACCATGATGGCTCGTATAGCGGAGCAAAGGTACGTGAGCCGATCCGAGGCAAATGCGGAGCAACAGCAATCCGGATAAGTTCAGCGGCCCTTCCTCGCTTGCGCTCAATCTCTCTCTGGATCAGATCCATGAGAGAATCGTCGCACGCCTGCTGCGAGAACGGGCCCTTCGCTCGGCAAAGGAAATCTTTGAAGGCGACGTCCGTTGCTCGTTGGTAGGTCCTGCCACTGGCAACGTCGCCATGGGCATAGCGCATCGACTTTGGAAGGCCTGCCTTGACTGCGCCGGTCTGTTCCACAATCAGCCCCCGGTATCCAAGGACAAACTGCGGCACAATGAGTCCTTCAGCCTTGGACACCTTCCCTGCCCGCTGCAGACGCTCCAGCGCCTCTTTCTCGGCGATGCCGCTTAGCTCAATCACGGGATTGGGTCTTTCGCTGAATATATCGATCGTGATTTTTATGGGCATAATGTCTGCTCCCGCTGTTTGTGTTTTGTCGGGGACGTAACTTTCTTGTACCGCTGCCTTTTCCGCCAAGGCCGATTCCAAGGGGGAGGTCACTCGCCTATTTGTGACGCGTGCAAATGACCTCGCACCGGTCCGGATCCACAAATCGCAAAGTATCTTTGGATTGATGACATCGGTACCCGATCCCGGCATCATTTGCCGTGCCAATCTGGAAAGTATCAACTGTGAATAGGCCCTCGTTTGTCCAGGAGTTGGTTGCAGCGGTGAATCGATGCATTTCAAATTTGAGCGGGAATCCGGCAGGGATGGGAAGGGTAGGTCGGGAATGGGACTAAAGGCCGCGCTGCCATCGTTCGGGAATATTTCGGGGTTCACCACATCTTGCAGGATGGCTTGCAAATCAATTGATATGTTCTCATTCATAGACGAGGCAATCTGACGGATTTGTTGCTTATTCACGGCAATTCGAACTCTCGTTGAGCGTTTGCTGGCGCGATGCCTACTCGAGGTCGATCGACCTCTAAAAGCCCCACACCCATTGCTAATTCTAGGGATTAAACGGGGCGAGCTCCTCTCTTCTTACAATAACGATTTGATTTTCTCGGGCGGTACAACGCCGCACAACTCTGCAGTTCCGGCTTGATTGAGGAACATGATCTCGCGTCGACCACAAATCGGCATCTCGAATCCGGCCAGAACGGGAGTTTGTCCGAGGCATCTCTCGACACCCGGACGACCTACGGATGAGACGGTGGCGTCGCCGAAGCCTCGATCTCGGTCAGCGAGGCATCGAGGATTTGTGCTGCCATTTCGAGTTCCTCCGCAGTGATGGTAAGGGGAGGCGTCAGGGTGAGGATCGACCCCATGGTGACCTTGAAGCTGAGGCCGCGCCTCAGAGCCGCGTACATCACGCATTCTGCCATATCCGGGGCGGTGCGGCCCGTGCCAGGGTCCTCCACAATTTCAATACCCAGGAGAAGTCCAAGCCCACGTACACCTCCCACGGTCCGATGCCGTGTCGCAACGTGCTTCAGTCGGTCCCACATCCACGTTCCGAGTCGGGCGGATTGTTCGATGAGTTTTTCGTCGCGTAGGATATCGAGCGTCGCGAGGGCGGCAGCGCAGGCAACCGGGTTCTTCTCGTGGGTGTAGTGGCCGAGAGCTTTTTCGCCGGCAACATTTAACGCTTCGCGAGCAATCAAGGCTGCCAGCGGAAAAATCCCACCGCCCAACCCCTTTCCCAACACAAGCATGTCCGGCACTATTCCATAGTGTTCACAGACAAACATGCGCCCCGTCCGACCCAGACTCATCGGGATTTCATCCAGAATGAGCAGCGTGCCGTGGCGATCGCAGGCGGCCCGAATTCTTTTCCAATACTCCGGGGGAGGAATGCATGGCGTGGCTCGAACCGTTTCCGCGATCACTGCCGCGATATCTCCCTCCTTTTCGAGGACATATTCAACGTAGTCCGCGCACGCAAGATTGCAGGCTGAGCCACAGCGAAACGGGCACTTTCGGTGTTCGGGCGGGGGCACATGCTCACATCCGGGCAGCAGCGGCCCGACCCCCTCACGAAACACAGCCTCCCCTCCCACCGAGATGGCGTCCAGCGACGCTCCATGAAAGGAGTCCCACATCGACACAAACTTATGCCGGCCGGTGGCAACACGGGCGAGTTTGAGAGCAATGCCGATCGCGCCGGTTCCGCCTGGGGTGAACAGGACGCGATCAAGGTCACCCGGCGCCAATTCACAGAGCCGGCGCGCGAGGGCGATTGCTGGCTCGCATGTATAGCGCCGCGGGCAAAACGGTAGCTTCGCCATCTGCCTCTGAATGGCGGCGATAACGCTCGGATGCCCGTAGCCAATCTGATGGACATTATTTCCGTGAAAATCGAGGTACCGCCGGCCCTCGTAATCCTCCAGCCACGCCCCCCTTGCTCCTTTCAGAACATTCAGACAGGGAGTTGATAGCGATTGATGTAGGAAATAGCGCGCGTCTTCTTCCAGCAGCCGTCGGGTCGGGTCGGCAATCTGCTCTGAGATCCAGCGTCGCCGTTCTGCGGTGACGTTTATATCACCCTCCGTCCGGCGGATATCCGCCACTTCGGAATTGCTTTTCATCGGCTGTCAAAGAGTTTACCGGATCCGGCAATCAGGGAGGAGCAATCGGGGGATTCAAAAACCGCGCCAATGCCGTCACATTGTCTGTATTAATTAAATCCACACCCGCGCGTTTGAATTCGGTCCATGCGTACGGTTGATCCTGGGTTCCCCAAAAACGGATCCGGCGACCCTGCTCATGCGCTCGCCGGACAAACTCCCGCAACCGGGTGCGATCGGCTTCGGGCAAAACCTCGTTCTCCATCCAGGCAAATGTCGGGCGCCAACTGTCACTCACGAGGGGGAAAAGATGCGGCGATGGATTGGCGTCCAGATCTGGAAGGCGGCCATCGAGCGCACACCATCGGTTCGTCTCGCTGCGGAGTCGTTCGATCGGTCGATCTCCACTTAGGATAACGGTTACCGCCCCGGTAATCGTGGCCGAAGTGGTAAAGCGGGTCAGCATCGCCGCGTGACGTTCCAGCAGCGGGCGGAGGAGGCGATAACTCTCCTCGGGCGAGGCCTTGATGTCGATCAATAGCACGAACTCGGGTCCTCCGGGAAATACACGGCCACCGTTCCGATCAACCCGCTCGTGAAGAGGTTTCAAGTAGAGTACTTCCAGGTCGCGATTCGACTGGACGCGATCCCGGTCGTGAGCAACAAGAAGTTTACCTTCGACTGGATAGATGTCCGCCTCGACCGAACAAAAACCCTGCTCCAGCGCATCCGCGAGCGGCCGGGGCTGTTGATAGTCGTTGTGAGAAAATGCACGCGGAAGTGGTGTTGCCGACCGAACCCAGACGACGCTGGCAGCAAGCGTCAAACAAACCAGCGCAACGAAGAGCCTGCTGAACCCGTTGGCGAAGGCGAGGCTGTGGAAAGTCCTGGAGACAGCGGGCGGTTCAACGTATGAACTCGCGTCCAGATTTTGGAGGTGCCCACTCTCAAGAAGTTGCGCGCTCATATACGAACCCCCATTTCACCGATTGCCTCGCCGATCGCAGAAACGACCGAGCGCATGTCGGATTCGAAGAGGCGCCCAATATTTCCGATCCGAAATGTGTCGGCTTGGCTGATCTTACCTGGATATAGGAGGTAACCTTTTTCACTCACCTGGCGGTAGAATTCCTGGAATGTGAATTTTGGATCCGCCGGAAAAATGAAGCTGGTGATGATGTAACTTTGAACCGCCTCGGGAAGGTAGCTGCGAAACCCCAACGCCTTCATACCATCGAGCAACACCTCGTGGTTTCGTTTGTACCGGGCGGCCCGTCCTAGGACACCCCCCTCCATATCGAGTTCATGAAGGGCCTGCTCAAATGCCAGGACGGAATGTGTCGGCGGCGTATATCGAAACTGGCCGTTCTTTTCAAATTCCTTCAACTGTCCGAGCAGATCCAAGCTCAAGCTCCTTGCCCACCCCTCCGTCGCCAGCAGGTTTGCGCGGCGACAGATGACAAAGCTGAAGCCCGGAACACCTTCAATGCATTTATTGGCGGAAGAAATCAGGTAATCAATTGCACAAGCCTCGAAATCGATCGGATAGGCGGCAAAACTGCTCATGGCATCAACGATGTAGGTCTTGCCAAAACGCCTGCTCATCGCGCCGAGGGCGGCGATGGGATTGAGAATGCCCGTGGTGGTCTCGCAATGGATTGCAGCCACATGAGTGATCATCGGATCCTTCGCGAGCAACACTTCGAGCGCATCGGGATCATTGGGGGTGTCCTCCAGTGTCCGCAACACCACGTGATCAATCTTTGCGTGCTGCAGCATCAGAACGATCCGTTCTCCGTAGGCTCCATTCGACATCACGGCAACCTTGCCCTGAGGAGGAAGGATCGTCTGAAAAACGGCCTCCACTCCGAACGTGCCGCTCCCCTGAAGCGGGATGGCCTCCCATCCATCCGTGCGACGCAGTCCAGCGATTCCGAGAATCCGGTCGCGGATGGCGGCGACCTTCTCGTTAAACTCCCAATGCCAGGAACCGGAGTCGTGCAGCATTGCATGCTTCACGGACAACGACGTGGTCAATGGGCCGGGTGTGTAAAGCAGACTATCCCGAGCCGCGGGCAGCCGCGGAATCGGAGAAGAGCAAGAGAAAGCCGAATTCACTCAGGAAGAATAGAGGAAGTACGGGCCTGAGCAGCAAGCGGACACTTTGGGATGCGATGAATTCCTTTCGCGAATCCACTTGCCGCAAACCACTTCCCCGGGCGAACTATCCGCCGGTTGGAGCATTTCGGTTCAGGGAACGTCTGAAAAAGGCGGTGGACACTGATTTCGGCATTGGTGTGTTGATTTGGCGTGCGACGGCTTCATCCATTTCGCTCCTATTCAAACGGGGGCCCGTAGCTCAATGGTTAGAGCAGGGGACTCATAATCCCTTGGTTACAGGTTCAAGTCCTGTCGGGCCCACCTCATTGATTTTCAACAGTTTACGAGATAAATTCGGAAAACTAAGCCCCCTAACTAAGCCCTTGCCAGTAATGCTTAAGGTGTCAGCCGTGTTGCTTTTCCGGCTTCCCCCGGGTATCCGGTAGCGATGCAAAAAGGGCTTTTCCCCTCCACCCTTCGCCTCGCCAAGAATTGGCCGCCTC
>SIBK01000133.1 GCA_009695205.1 Pedosphaera sp.
CTCAACCAGTTGAGGGCTGCGTCGTTCGATATTGTGCTGCTGGACGTGATGATGCCCGAGATGAACGGCCATCAAGTTCTTGAAGCGATGAAGGCGGATCCGTCGTTGAAACACATCCCCGTCATTTTCCTGACCGCCAATGACAGCACCGAGGAGGTCGTGGCGGGTCTACGGGAGGGTGTCGTCGATTACGTGACCAAACCCTTCAAAGCCGAGGAAGTCCTCATTCGTTTGGAGACGCATCTCCAAATCAGCCGCCTGAATCGAGCGCTCTTAGAAAAGAACGTTCAGTTGGAAACAGCGCGGGCATCGGCGGAGGAAGCCAGCCAAGCCAAGTCCCGATTCTTGGCAACGATGAGCCACGAACTGCGCACGCCGCTCAACGCAATCATCGGCTACAGCGAGATGCTTCAGGAAGAGGCGGAAATCTTGGGAACACCGGAGATCAAACCGGATCTTCAAAAAATCAACGGAGCGGGCAAGCACTTGCTGGGGTTGATCAATGACATTTTAGACCTCTCCAAAATCGAAGCCGGGAAGATGACCCTGTATCTGGAGACCTTTGAAGTTCGACCGGTGTTGGCTGAGGTTGCAGCGATGGTGCAACCGTTGGTCGCCAAGAATGGGAATCACCTTACCTTGGAAGTCGCCCCAGAGATCGGCTTCATGCGGGCTGATGTCACTAAGGTGCGGCAAACGCTCTTCAACTTGCTGAGTAATGCGAGCAAGTTCACCGACAAGGGAACCATCCTTCTTCGAGGGCGTCGTGACGCAGCCAATATCGTGTTCGATGTCATCGATAGCGGTATTGGCATGACTCCTGAACAATTGGGCCGCCTCTTCCAGGCCTTTTCTCAAGCCGATGTTTCGACCTCCAAGAAATATGGCGGAACGGGTCTGGGATTGGCCTTGAGTCGGAAGTTCTGCCAACTCATGGGTGGAGATATGACCGTCGCTAGCGAGTATGGAAAAGGGTCGACCTTCACGGCGACGATTCCAGCAGAAGTGCAAGAGGCCGACGCGTAACGTGACCTCGCCAAACTGGGCTAGTTACCCTCCGCGTCAAAAAAGCAAAGGCCTGCTATGTAAGAGGGCAAGGATATTTTTTCCTGTTTTCTGATTCTGAGCGGATTTCTCATTTTATTAGGTTTTGCAGGGCTAATTTTTCTTTGAACCAAGTGATGAAGCCTCATTGGACACTGGATTCGGAGAGGCTTTTTCTAGTGTTAGCGCCCCTGGACGGTTACGGTCTCGCCTGCGGTTACAAAGCAACTTCCTATCAGTAAATCAGCATCACGCCTTCCATGTACCGTGGTTTTCCGGGGCGGCGGGTCAGCAGTTAACCGCGGAGCATCAAAAGGGAGCTCCTATCAATAACTGCCGCCCGCTTCCGCGACAGCGTGAAATTCCCCGCAGCACTCGTGTGCGTGCCGACGACTCCTCCGGTTTGCGGGCGACGCGCAGGCCTCGCGCCTCATGAAATCCCGCCCACCACCCCCTACGGTCAAAAAACTCATGCGGCATCTCGGTAATAACATTTCAAGAGGCCGCCGAGGCATTCGCGAGTCTGGATGTCCCCTGCCCTTTCACCGATCCGATCCTCGGGCGCTGGAAACAGGATCACGTTGCCCTTGCTTGGTGATTTCGTTCCGCGTGGAAATGATTCACGTAGTTTTCAAGGCAGTGGCGGAGAGAGCTTTCTCCGAAAAGAATCATTTTCGACAGGAGTTCGGTCTTTACCGATCGAATCCAGCGTTCGCAATGGGCGTTCAGATTTGGACTCCGCGACGGCAATGTCACCGCTTTGATGAATACCAGCACGTAGTAGGTGATGAGCCCGGCGGCGGTCCAAACTTCGGCGGTGAAGAAATCCACGGCAGCCAAGACCTCGGTGTGGGTACGAATAAATTCCCGCCAGGTGGTTCTCTTTTCCCGATCGGGTGCCGGCAACAGACCGTGTCGCTTCAAGATGTTTGCTACCATCTGATGACTGATCTCGAGGCCCAAATTGGTGATGGCACCGACAATCCGCCGGTATCCCCAACTTCGGTTCTCACGAGCAAACTTCAGCACCATTTCTTCGATCGCCTGCGCCGTCGGTGCCGCCCAACCGAAGATTGGCCCTTCGATCCGTCGAACTTCATGCCAACGAGTTTGCGGTGCCAGCCAAGAATGGTTTCGGGTCGAACACTCTGCGCCACTTCCTCCCGGGCTTTCCTGCCGAGACGCTGGCCCATCTCGGCCAGGCTGATTCGCTCCGGGTCCGTGAGCTGCAACCGCCCCTTGATCTGGTTCTTGAGAATCCGGTTCTCCGTCACCAAGTATTCGTTGCGCAGGAGGAGTTCGTGATCAACCGAACCGGAGAGGTACGCCAGCATTCGTTTCCAATTCATCGACGAGACTTAACCGAGCCAACGGCCTGGGAGCAATCGCCTCATCGCCCTGTAAATCGTTGAATATCGGTAGGTTTGAGTTTTTTGACCCTACGGGATTCGAAGCGGAGAATTAACCGTCATTAAGGCATAGGAAAAACCTGCCTTGCCCGGACCTGCCCGACGAGTAGTCTTCCTGCTCTTGACTGGGTTTACCGATCGACACTGTTTTCTGACCGCTGTGCTGTTTTACTGGATTTGCACGGTGTACTCGATTTTGCTCTGGAGGCGTGGGTTTCGTCAGGACAACCGCGTGTTGTACTTTCTGTTGGGAATCGGCGCAGCCTTTCACACGACGGCCATGTTTCGTCGGGGGTTTTCGCTCGAACGATGCCCGATCAACAATCTGTTCGAGGCGACCATGTTCATCGCCTGGACCATCGTGGCGAGCTATCTGGCGATCGGTTGGGTGCAGCGGCTTCGCTTCCTCGGAGCGTTCGCCTCGCCGGTGTTGTTTGGAATGGGCGTGTTCGCTCTAATGCCTGCCCTGGACCACCGAGAACCCCGGCCCTATTTCGGTCATGGCTGGGAAAGTCTGCATGCCGCGCTTCTGCTGCTTGCGTATGGAGCGTTTGGACTCAGCGCTCTGGCAGGGGTGATGTATTTGACGCAGACGCATGATCTGAAGTTTCACAAAGCCCGGGCCATTGAGGCCTTTATGCCGTCCATCCAACGCCTTGAATGGGTCACCCGGAGGCTCCTCGGCATTGGATTCTCCCTGCTGACGGCCGGATTGCTGGTGGGGGCGCTCTATTTGAAAGCCGTACGAGGTTCGTACCTCACCACAGATCCCTTTGTGGTGTATTGCGGATTTACTTGGCTGGTCTATCTGGCTCTCGTTTCGGCTGCGGGAAGATTCACCCAACATGGCCGACGGCTCGCCTGGGCAGCTGTGGGTGGATTCACTTTCATCATGCTGACCTTCTGGGGAGTCTGGATGTTTTCCGGACTCCACAACCGACCCGGAACCGTTTCCATCCCCGAGCCATCGATGGAAGGGGCAAGGCTGGATCAACGGACTCCACGCTGATGCCATTCATCGTCGTCGGCACCAGTCACCACACGTCGCCTGTCGAGGTGCGCGAACGCTTTGCGTTTGCTGAATCATTGGTGCCGTCAGCGCTTGCAAGGTTGCGGGCGGAGGGGCGCGTTGATGAAGCGGTCATTCTATCGACCTGCAACCGGGTCGAAATCTATGCGTCATCGCGACTCACCGAGGCCGAGACGATTCGGGAGATACGGCGCTTTCTCGAGACGGACCGTCAGTCGGTGTTTTCCTCACCCACGGAGAGTTACTCGCACGGCGAGCCTGAGAGTCTTCAGCATCTGTTCAAAGTGGCTGCGGGGCTCGACTCCCTCGTGCTCGGCGAAACCGAGATTCTAGGGCAGATCAAAAAGGCGTATGACATCGCGTTGCAGGGCGGGCACACAGGCAAGGCATTGAACAAGGCCTTCCAAAAGGCCTTCTCGGTGGCGAAGCAGGTTCGGACTGAAACCGGCATCCAACGCGGCAGCACCAGCATTGGCTCGGTGGCGGTCGACCTTGCGGAGAAACTCTTTGCGGCAGTCCGGGATTGCCAAGTGATGGTGATTGGCGCGGGGGACACCAGTGAGAAGACGGCGCGGGCGTTACAGAGCCGGGGGGCCCGGAGCTTGCTGGTGTCGAATCGATCCGAGGACAAAGCCTTTGCACTGGCGGCGGAACTCGGAGGACGGGCAATCCGATTTGATGACTGGGAGCGAGAATTTGCGGGGATCGACATCGTGATCAGCAGCACGAGTGCGCCGCATTATATTCTGGATCGTCCGAAACTTGAGCGAATGCTGCAGCAGCGTCCACCACGCCCGCTTCTGCTGATTGATCTGGCGGTTCCACGCGACATTGATCCGCGGGTGGACCAGTTGGGCGATGTCTTTCTATATGATGTCGACGATTTGCAGACGATTGCCGATGAGCACGTGCGCCGCCGGAGCCAGGAGTTCATTAGGGGCGAGGAGATTGTGCGGCAGCGGGTGCGGGAATTCCTTGGATCGCACGGTCCCATCGATTGGGCGAGGGGTGAGGTGATGCCGGAGCGTTGGGCACCGGAGGGAAATCGATGATCCAGAGGAGTCCCATACGCATTGGAACGCGAGGATCTGCACTGGCGTTGGCGCAGGCGCACAGTGTGATGGCTGCCGCCAGGGCAGCGTTTGCCGGCCGGGAGTTTGAAATTAAAGTCATCAAGACAACGGGCGATCGATTGCAAACGGCCGCGTTGACCGAGGGGAAAATGCTGCCGAGGGGATTGTTCACCAAGGAATTGGAGGAGGCGTTGTTCAATCAGGAGGTGGATATCGCCGTGCATAGTTTGAAGGATCTCCCCACCGATCTGCCGGAAGGGCTCGAACTGGGCGGGGTTGGTCCGCGGGCCGATGTGAGGGAAGTGCTCGTTTATCGGGACTTGGCTGAGATGAGTGCGCGGGTTGAGCCCCAGGCCGAGTGGCGTCCAGGCAGTCGGCCGGTCCGGGGATTTCGAGCGGATCTTCGGTGGGCAACACTCCCGTCGGGAGCGGTGATCGCCACGAGCAGCAATCGGCGGGCCGCACAAGCCATGGCTTTACGACCCGATTGCCGGGTGGTTCCGATTCGTGGCAATGTTGGATCGCGGTTGCAGAAGCTCTGGGATCAGCTCGAGATCGATGCCACGCTATTGGCCATGGCTGGTTTGCTGCGTCTCAACTACGATATTGGGCCGGGGGGACGCCTTCGGGTTAATCCACGGTTGCCGCCGGCGCGGCGAGCGGAGATTGTGGGTCCACCCGAGGGCCTGTTGGCCACACTGATTGAGCCGGAAGAAATGTTGCCGGCGGTGGGCCAGGGAGCGGTTGGGATGGAAGTGCGCGCGGGGGATTCGCTGGCGGTGGACGTTTGTGCTGCTTTAGACCATTTTAATACACGGCAATCCGTCCTTGCAGAACGTGCGTTCTTGAAGGCGATGGGTGGAGGTTGCCAAAGTCCGGTGGCGGGTTATGCACGGGTCGTAGGCCATCAGTTGCAGTTGCGTGCAGCGGCTTTCTTGGAAGGCCGGGTTCGGTGTGCAGAGGATCGACGACCGGTGCGCCGGGCAGAAGAACTTGGGAATGCGGTGGCGGCGAAACTATTATGAAAACAAATTCGAAAGCCGGGCGCTTGGCGCGATTCGGGTGGTGGCATGGGGTGGCTGCTGTGCTGGGTATGTATTTTCTCGGGTTGCCAATGCAACGAGTGTTTGCTGCGGACGCCGTTGAGAAGACGTTGATCGAACAAGCGATGGCCGCGTGGCAGCGGGGGGATGCTCCGGAGGCGATGAAGCTGTCTCAGCGACTGGTGTCTGATTCGCCCGAATACCCTGCGGGATGGCTCTTGCGTGCCAGTCTGTTTGATGCGCTTGGCCAGCCGCTTGCCGTGGCGACAAATCTGTCACAGCTCATTCGCCTTGAGCCCGGGAATGCACGGCACTATGAAAAGCGCGGGGTGAAATTTTTCCAAGCGGGGAAAGTACCCGAGGCGCTGATCGACTTCGACCGGGTAAATGAATTGGCTCCGGGTCTTGCGCCGCAAAACTGGCAACGTGGCATCGCCCTATACTACGCCGGCCGGTTTGCAGACGGGCGCAAGCAATTCGAGTTGCACCAGACGGTTAATTCGCAGGATGTCGAAAATGCAGTCTGGCATTTTCTCTGTACCGCCCGTGAACAGGGCGTTAGTGTGGCGCAGTCGAAACTGATCGCCATTTCGGGCGATGGCAGGGTCCCGATGACGGAGGTGCACCGGCTGTTTGCCGGGCGCGCCACTGCGGCCGACGTATTGATCGCAGCCGAGGCGGTGAAGGGAACTGATGTCGAAAAGCGCCAACCGCGATTCTATGCTCAACTCTATTTGGGACTTTACTACGAGGCGGTCGGAGACCTCGGCAAGGCGCGAGATCACATCGAGAAATCGCTGCGGCTGGCTCTTTCCGGTGATTACATGGGTGATGTTGCCAAGGTCCACGCACAGCTGCGGGGATGGTCCGGGAAGGGAAAATAGTCCGGATTGATCAACGCGGGAGACGGTGTCGTTGAAATCGGAGAGCGGAAGCGACATCTGCTGTGAGAAGGGTGGTCAGATACCCTCCATCCTTGGTCAGTTCGATGCCACTTGGGGAAGGACAAAGCACGGGGCGAAATTTTTCCCAAGACCGGGCTTGCTGGAGTGCCGTACTCAGTCGGCGGACGGTATTGCCGAGGAAGCGGATCGAGGGCATGCCCGCGAGCCACCGGCTCGCATCGAAAACGGCAGGAGAATGGAGATGACCGAGGAGGGTGGCTTTCAGGTCGGGCAGGCGCTTCCGCACCGAAGGCAGTGACTGAAGAAAGGGCAGTGCGCTGGGGTCGTGGCAGCACAAGAGGATCGGGTTTCTCAAGGGAATCGTGTCGAAACAGCGTTCAATATCTTGCAAGTGCGATGCGCGAAGAATCTCCCAGGCGGGCTTCTCGGCGGGGAGGATTTCCGGCTCGAAGAGCGGCAGGGCGACAAGCGTCGAGGTGATGCCAACGAGATTCCACGCGCCGGCGGTGTGGTGCCAGAAAGGCCGGATGCCGAGTTCGCCGACGGTTCGGTTCCAGCTTTCAAGCCGCAGACCTCCGGCGCCTCCGAACAAGCTCATCTTGCCCAGCTCATGATCGCCGATGGTCAGTAGCAGGCGTTCTCCGTAGGCGGTGCGAAGTTTTGCAAGACATTCCCGGGCGCTCTCCATCGATGCCTCGTCGCTCACACCGATAAATCGCGTGTCCAGATTGAAGTCGCCATTAGCGACGACAAGATCTGGGCAGGGTTCGGCCTCCAAAATAGTGTCGAGCAATGGATTATGCGAATAGGGATCGGCGAGCCAGATGTGCTTCCGGTAACAATGGGCTGCAAGGCGTAGGAGAGGATTCTGAATGGCCAGCGCTTCGTGCCCGCGTCGAGCCTGCTCACCAGCGGCGGCGTAGTGGACATCGCTCAGAACGAGCAGACGAACCGGGATGCTCACGGCGAGAATTCCAGCCAGAGTGGCATGGCTGACCCTGTCCTAATCAATGAACCGGCGAGTGAGATCACCGTACGCATCAATCCGGCGATCCCGCAGAAACGGCCAATGCGTCCGGGTCACATCAACTTTTGCAAGATCCACGGAAACGATAAGATTTTTCTCCTGATTGATCGGAGCCTTGTCGAGGATTTGCCCCGAGGTACCCGCCACGAAGCTTTGTCCCCAGAACTCAAGGCCGGCGCCTCCGATCGGTTGTTCCACGCCTACGCGATTGACGGCAGCGACGTAACAACCGTTGGCGACCGCGTGCGACCGCTGAATGGTTTCCCAGGCGAGATGCTGGTCGGTGCCATACGCGGCCTTTTCGGACGGATGCCAGCCGATGGCTGTTGGATAGAAAAGAATTTCCGCCCCTTGCATTGCCGTCAGTCGGGCGGCCTCCGGGAACCATTGATCCCAGCAGATCAGAACTCCGATCCGGGCAAAGCGCGTCTCCCACGCCTTAAATCCAAGATCCCCCGGGGTGAAGTAGAATTTTTCGAAAAACAGCGGGTCGTCCGGAATGTGCATTTTCCGATAGATCCCAAGAAACGATCCATCGGCGTCAATGATCGCTGCCGTATTATGATATAGGCCGGCCGCCCGTCTTTCGAAAAGAGACGCGATCACCACGACCCCGTGTTTTCGCGCGATCTTCTGGAAGGCATCCGTGCTAGGCCCAGGAACGCTTTCAGCCAGTGCGAACCATTTGTGGTCCTCGTTCTGGCAGAAGTAATGGGAGCGGAAGAGTTCCTGAGTGCAGAGGATCTGGGCTCCATCGCGCGCAGCTCGTTCCACTGCCGCCAGGGTGCGCTTGAGGTTTTCCTCCGGGTCAGGTCCGACGACGGTCTGAATCAATCCCAGCCTGACAACCCGGCTGCCGGGGCGGGATGCAGGAAAGGACGCGGTTACGGATGCGGATGCGCTCTTTGGGGGCATTGAAGATTAGGTCCGGATGCGCTTTGTTGAGTGACCGTCAGATCCTAGGAGAGCTGTGCCGCCGCGTGTCGGGTCAGGGGCGAGGGTGATGTCATCCTGATCGAACAAGTGCCGGACAAATTGCCCGAGCGTTTCGTTCGTTGGGCCGTACCCGCTGCCGTAGATGAAAACCTCCAGCTCGTGCGACAGCTGATCGGCCAGTTGGTACCGGTCCTCCAGTTTTCGAGCGAGCGCCTTTTGCAGGATCTCATTCAGCCGGAGCTCGAGTGCGGGCGTGGTCTTCGTGAAATCGGGAATTTGCATGCGGAGGACCCGCTTACGGGATTCCACCGGGTTGTCCGCTTTGAAGATATTGCGACCCAACAAGAGTTGGGACAGGACGATGCCCGCGGAAAAAAGATCTGACCGCTTGTCCGTGACCTGGAAATCCGCCTGCTCCGGACTCATATAGTCAGCCTTCCCGGCCACGACTTCACCCTCCTGATCCTTGAGAAAACCGCGCGCCTTCGCGATCCCGAAATCCGTCAATTTCACGTCTTCTTCAAAGGCGATCATGATGTTTTTTGGGCTGACATCGCGATGGACGATTCCCAGCGGTTTGCCGTCGTGCGCTCTCTTCGCGTGGGCATACACCAGGCCCCTGGCGATTCGGCTGACAATGAACACGGCGAGGTTAACCGGTAGGGGGACTTGAGCGTTTTGAAGCCGCTGCATGAACTGCTCGAGGTTGACCCCGCGAATCAATTCCATGGTGATGAAGCAGGTTCCCTTGGCCTCACCGAAGCGGTAGGTCTGGACGATGTTTGTATGGATGAGGTCGGCCACCAATTTCGCCTCGCCAATGAAGTTTTCGATGAATTCCTTCTGCTGGGTGTACTTCTCCCGCACGACTTTGATAGCCACACGTTTTTGAAAACCGCGAGCTCCCTGTTGCTGGGCCTCATACACCACACCCATGCCGCCTTCGTAAATTAGGTGGACGACTTCATACCGGTAGTCGTTCTTAATTGTAAATGGGACGGTCACCCCGACGATGTTGGGGCCCAATTGCCACAAGTCAAGGAGGTCAAAATCGGGGGCGACGCAGGGCGCATCCGATGGAACTGGTTTTCATTCGAGAGATCTGCGTCGCGGTGCAACCGGAAGAAGTGCCCCAGAATAGCCCGATGATTGATGGACACGACACCTCGGCAACGGGGGGCTCGGCAGATCCAGTCGCCGTGAGTAAGGTTTTCGATTGCCCCGTGGTTAACTTCCCACCAACTCGGTTGCCTTGGCTGTAACGCTCTCGGCTTTCATCAGAGACTCCCCCACAAGAATGGCGCGAGCGCCGGCGCGACGAACCCGTTCCACGTCAGCGCGGGTGTCAATCCCGCTTTCCGCCACAAGCAAATAATCGCCCCTGTCCGGGAGGCGCTTGGCGAGGCGCTCGGTGGTGCCGAGGTCAACGGCGAATGTTTTGAGATTCCGGTTGTTGATTCCGAGCAATCGAGCGCCGCAGCGAACCGCCCGATCGAGTTCCTCTTCATCGTGAACTTCGACCAGGGCCGTCAATCCCACCGCATCCGCGAGTGCGTGGAAATGCTGGAGCTGATCGTCGGTAAGAATTGCCACAATCAACAGAATCGCATCGGCACCCCACTCAATAGCCTCCAAAATCTGACGTTCATCGATGATGAAATCCTTTCGCAACAGCGGCAGTGAGACGGCCTCTCGAATGTCCCGGAGATACGCCAAGGATCCTTGGAAGAATTTCTCGTCTGTCAGGACAGAAAGACAACTCGCACCGGCCTGTTCGTACTGCCGGGCGATGCGCACAGCGTCAAAATCCGGACAAAGAATTCCTGCGCTCGGGGAAGCTTTCTTCACTTCGGCGATCAGGCCGATGTCGCCCCGAAGAGGTGTGGCGAGAGCGCCGAAAAAATTACGGACGCCGGAGGACCTGCGTCGCAGCGCATCCCGCAACAAACGTGCGCCGACAAATTCCTTGGGCAATCGACCGATTTCAATGCGCTTCTGGGCGACGATGGTGTCGAGGATGTTCACGCGCGGTCTATTCGTCCTCATCCTTCACTCCAGGCATGCGTTTAAGCGGGCAGCCCGCCCGCAACCAACCGTTCACATAGGCGTCGAGGTGGCCGTCCATGACCGCCTGCACATCGCTCGTCTGCACCCCCGTGCGTAGATCCTTCACCATTCGGTAAGGTTGGAAAACGTAACTTCGAATCTGGTTTCCCCAGGAAACGCTTCCCTTTTCGCCGTAAAACTTTTCCAAGTCAGCCCTCGCCTGGTCTAGCTTCAGCGCGTACAGCTTGGCCTTCAGCATTTTCATGGCGGTAACCTCATTCTGGGCCTGGCTGCGCTCCTGCTGAGACGCGGCGACCAACCCGGTTGGAATATGGGTAATTCGAACGGCCGTTTCCACCTTGTTCACGTTCTGCCCGCCCTTTCCGCCAGACCGAAAAGTGTCGCGTCGAATCTCGCTGTCCGTGATCACCACATCGTTGAGCGTGAGGTCATCCAGCTCCGCGATAACGTCGACGCTTGAAAAACTTGTGTGCCGTCGTTTATTAGAGTCGAAAGGCGAAATTCGAACGAGCCGGTGCACGCCTCGCTCCGCTTTGCAGAAACCATAGGCGTTCTCACCCTTTACGGAGAACGTGACGCTTTTTAAGCCAGCCTGTTCACCCGGAAGGGCGTCTGTTGCCTCGTGTTTCCATCCCCGAAGATCAAACCATCGCTGATACATTCGTGAGAGCATTTCGGCCCAATCCTGAGCCTCAGTACCTCCCGCGCCCGCTTGGATGCTGAAAATTGCATTCCGCCCGTCGTGCGGCCCGGTCAACAAGACCGAGAGCTCAAACGCGTCGGTTTCGCGCTGAAGTCGTTCGGCTTCGAGATCAGCCTCTTTTTGAATCTGTTCTTGGCCGGCGGGCGGTTCCGCCTCACCGAGATCCAGCAAGACACGGGTGTCGTCCAATACTCGGCCGAATTGGCGTAGCGGCTCGGTCTTCTTCCTCAACCCATTTGTTTCTTCAATGACTTTCCGGGCAGTCTCGGGATTGTTCCAGAACGTGTCTCCCGCCATCTGCGCTTCGCACTCGGTCAGCCGTTTTTCAAGGGTTGCGACGTCAAAGAAACCTCCGCAATTGGGTGAGCTTTCCGCCGAGAGCGTCTAAATGGGCACGGGTCACTTCGAACATATGCGACGCAGGGTAGAACTCAGAGAGTGATTTATCAAACTCAGTTCTTGAGCATTGCCAACCTTCAAGCAATTCTGCGCGAATGAACCGGCTGCTCGACGAAGTTCACGCGCGCCTCGCACAGATGAAGGGACGGTGCGACCCTGTCAAAGTTGTCGACCTGCTCGAAATCACCCTCAAATCAAAGCCTTGATTGTCGGTCGAAATAGGGGTTTTCTGAGGGTGCTCCCTGCTCGCGATGGCTTACGGCCTACGCGAAAACAAAGGCGGCCTGATCTTTGGTGTTGATACGTGGCGGGTCATTGATTCGTTCAAGGACGAAACCGAAGAAAACAAGACTTTCTGGAAGGAAGACGTCGATTTTGAGGCCATTTACCAGGGGTTGCATCGGACACATCACCGAATCAGGGCTTTCGCCCTACATCGAATTGCTCCGTACCACGAGCATGGAAGCGGCGCCGATGTTCCGCGAAATTGACCTCGTCCATATCGATGCCAACCATTCCGAATGGTCGTCGATCCAGGATGTCGTCCTGTGGATCCCAAAGGTCCGCTCCGGTGGAATTGTCATCATGGGCGACATCAACTTCGAGACGGTCGCGCACGCGCGAAGGCTTGCTCTCAAGGAATGCGACATCATTAAGGAAATCTTCCGGGAGGAAGGCACGAGCTTTGGACTCTACCGCAAACGCTGAACGGCGATCCCATTGACCTCACCTCCTTAATTTGGGCTCTTCGTGTACTTGAGTGGGTGATTTTTGAAGATGGAAGTGAGTTGTGGCCCTTGTTGACAGGCATTTGCTTACTTTCAGAGGGTTCAAAAACCTGTTTCGATACAGCGATGGCAAGACTCAAGAGAAAGCGGCTTCGAGATGCGT